>NZ_JABAZW010000007.1 GCF_018608325.1 Brevundimonas sp.
CGTCCGATAGGCGTAATCGCCCTGCCACCAGCCCGAAGCCAGAACCGGCGTCGCCACCGCCGTAAGCATGACGGCCGACAGGCCGACAGCGAAAGATTTGCGCATACGCGCGCTGACAGTCTTGCCCACTTAGAATTCCCCCCAGATGCGGAAGCGTGCGAAAATCTGCCCGGACTTCCATTCCGGGCCCGAAACGATTGGCGCGCCGACATCGACGGCGCCGTTGAGATAGCGGAAGAGGCGGATGCGGCCGCCGAGGCCGGCGCTCGACAGCAGGTAGCTGTCCTTCTGACCCAGCAGCGGATCATGAATGCCGGCATAGCCCGCATCCCAGAAGCCGTGCAGGCGCAGCGCATTGTCGCCCAGCCCCAGTCGTGAACCAAAGTCCGGCAGGCGCAGTTCGTTCTGAATGGCAAAGCCGTAGTCGCCCAGGGCCTCCGACTCGTAATAGCCGCGTACGCTGGAAGACCCGCCCAGCGAGAAACCCTCGTTCGAGATCAGCGGCGCAGGCGACCACTGGCCGGTCAGGCGCGTGTTCAGCTGAAGCCCGTGCGCCAGTTCTTCTGTGTTCGACGCGTCCAGCTTCAGCACCAGGAAGCTGGGGCGGGCGTTGAAACGCTTGTCGTCAAACCGCTGCTGATCGTCGCCCAGCCCGCGCACGCCGAAAACAGCGGAGACACTGAGATCGCTGCGGCGCTGATCGCCGGACCAGTCGCCCCGCCATGAGGCCATGAAAGGGAAATACCGGATCGGCGCCGAGGCGCGATCTGCGCCCAGGGCTACGTCCTCACCGAAATCCTTCCAGTCCACGCCCAGCGTCAGGGCATGGTAGAAACCATCCGTGGCGCCCAGCGAGCGGATGTAGCGGGCGCCCACGATATTGCCCTGACCGATCACGCTGGCGCCGCCGACTACGGCGATGTCGCTGTCCGAGCGCACGCCATAGACCATCAACTGCGCGTTCTGCCCCAGACGCGTCAGATAGTTGGCCGACCAGACCGTGCCGTCGTCGGTTCTTTCCGGCGCCGTCTGGGCCGAGAAGCTGAGACTGTCGCCGCGCCCAAGGAAGTCGTCATGACGCAGGGTCGCCGACGCCCGATAGTAGGAGGTCGAGGCTGAGCGCTGATTGTTCAGTTCGAGGGAGGCATGCCAGGGCGAGTTTTCCTCAACCGACAACACGACATCCAGCGTGCCCGGCGCCACGCCCGCGCGCAGTTCCGGCGTCACCCGACGCGTCGACTTCTGGTTCAACGCCACCACGTCACGTTGGAATTCCTGAAGGTTCGGTGTAGCGCCGGGCGTCAGCGACGGCGCCTGGGCGCGGATCGCATCGGCGCGTTTCGTTCCCTCCACCAGAACCTGTCCGATGGCCTGGGGCTGCACCTCCAACTGGAGAATACCGCCTTCCACCGATTGCTCGGGCAGGAAGACGGATACGGCCACATAGCCTGCATTCTCGAACGCTGATTGCAGGGCGGCACGCGCGGCCTCGACGTCGGCTTCAGTGCGGCCGGGCCCCATGAATGGATAGACGGCCCGCTCGACCGCATCCGGCGGCAGGACCGTGTTGCCCTTCACCTGAAAAGCGCGAATATCGAAGGTGACGGCCTGGTCCTGAGCCTGCACCGCAACAGGGCCCGTCCCGATCGCCAGGAAGACCGCGCCAGCCACCAGGCGTCGGCAAGATCGTTCGTTCAAAATCATCCCCCGCAACCCTCCCCGACTGAAGCCGAGGCGGCGGGCGAACATCAAAATGATGCCGCGCGCCTGAAATCATGCAGAGGTCGTAATAATCAGGACCTGAAGTTCCTCAAGTCTATTATGTTGAAATCAAAGTTCAGATTATATTTTCGCATCACACAGCAAGTATCATGTAAATTAAATGACAATTGATATTAGGTCTGATTATTTTATAATTTCGGATTCACTTGAATATTTCCAGAATGTGTGGCTTTAAGCGGCGCTGCTAAATGAATTAGCGCGCGTCTGGGTTGGGCTTTCTCCAAACTTCAACTGATATGCGCGCGCTAGAGCGCTAGGACTGCTGAAACCAGCATCCCGCGCCAGTTGTGAAATGGAGCGAAGTTCACGCGGATGGCCCAGACGCTCGCTGACCCAGACCAGACGCCGTTCGCGGACGATCTCGCTGATGGACACGCCGAAGCAGGCCTTGAAATTTCGACGCAGGGTCGCCGCCGTGACGCCCGCAGCAGCCGCCAGAGTGTCCGCCGTCCAGTTCACTTCAGGGTTCGTACGCACGCGCTCCATCGCCCGCATGACCGAACCCGATATGACAAAGACCTCATCGCCTACGCCAGAACTGAACAGCCCCCGAACCAAGGCCTCGCACCTTCGTCCAGCGGCCACGGCGCCCCAATTGAAACTGATCACGCCGGGCCGAAGGCGTCGGGGCTGGTCCATAAGGCGCGACGCCGCGACCTGAACATCCGCACCGCGCAGCGACACCCATTCGCCCTCAGCGCAGGACGACCAAACACATTCGGCTTCACCGGGGCGTGCGATAAGCAGGGCGCGTCCCCCCGGCAGTTGATAGACCTCGTCGCCGAACGTGACCCGGACCATGCCCCGATGCGGGCGCACGACATGCACAGCGCCCTGCTCCACGGTCAGGCGAACGACGCCCTTATTCAGGCCCGTGATTTGGTTGAATCGACTTGGGTGCATCGCGTCCCCCTCGATTCAAAGACCGGGAGCGCGCCGACGAACGAAACGAATTCGACTGCGACCTGTATTTTTCCACTCAGCGCCGGCGTCAGCGACGTGTCATCAAGAGGTGATGAAACCGCGTTAGGGCCACACGTCAGGATCGGGTTTCCTTGACGACACACTGGCTCAGTTACGGTCTGTTTGGACGCATCGGCGGCTTGGCGCTGTCGGGCGTGCTGCACGTTGCTGTCGGCCTGTTTCTGCTTCAAGCCCATGCAGACGGCGCGCCTGAACAAGGCCCCGCGTCCGGGGACGCCGGACAAGGCATCGTTGTGGAACTGGTGTCGCTTGGCCCCGGTCAGACGCCGCCACCGCCGACCGATGTAGTTTCCGCCTCTTCTGCGGCGCCTTCTCACACCGCTGGCTCCAGCAAAGCCATCGAAGACGCCCAGCCAAAAGCGTCCGAAACGGCGGCCGGCGCCAAGATGACCGGTCCCTCGACCAGCGAACAGACAGGCGCGGCGCGGCGTCTTTCAGACCTGCCTGATAGTGAGGTTCTGGCCTTCCGTCGTCGGCTGGAACAGCACCTCGCCCGCCACCGCCTTTATCCGGCGGAAGCCAGCGCCAACGGGCGCAAAGGCCAGACCACGGTCCATTTCATCATGACCAAGGACGGGCGGGTGATCGACGCCTGGATCGAAACCAGTTCGGGCGAGAACGCCATCGACGAGGAGGCTCTGGCCGCCATTTTCCGCGCCCAGCCCCTGCCTGGATTGCCGGGCGACTGGCCGTCACGACTGGATGTCAGCCTGCCCGTCAACTTCGTTCTGAAATGAACGCCGCGCCCCTGTCCACAACTACGCGCGCCTCCCTGGCCGTGGGTGGAATGATCATGGGAATGTTGGCGTTCGATGGTGCGTTCGCACAGTCACGACCGAGCCAACAGCACTACGACATTCCCGCACAGCCCCTGAACTCAGCGCTTTCCGCCTTCGCCACGACCAGCGGCATGGACATCGTCTATCGCCAGTCCCTGGCCGTCGGTCGTCGTTCAAGCGCCGTCAAAGGAGAGTATTCCGCGCCGGTCGCGCTCCAGCGCCTGCTTCAGGGCACGAACCTTAACGCCCGCTTCTCCGGTCCGCGCTCGGTGATCATCTATGTTGAGGATGCACAGGTCGCGTCCTCCCCCGCGTCAGATGCCCCCGCGGCCCTGCGGATGGACACAGCCGAGGTGCGCGGCGCCCGGATCATCGGCGGCGGCGATCAATTAGCCCGGCGTCGATACGCCATGGCTCTTCAGACCGCCCTTCAGAACATGCTGCGATCTTCGCTCGACTTCCAGGGCAGGTCGCTGCGTCTTGAAATCCGCATAGGACTAAACTCTGCAGGTGAAATCACCGAAGCCGTCATCCGCCGCAGCAATGCACGCGACGATTGGGACATCCAGATCGTCAACCGCCTGACCGGCGCCAATCCTGCTGGCGCGCCCCCTCCTGGAACCCCGGCCATTCTCGACTTCGCCATCGAGGTGCAGCCTTTGGGTCGTTCGCGGTCAGACGGCGTGTCATGAGCGCCTCCTCCACGCGCACCGCACTCAGAGACCTGCTGACGCGGCGGTATGCAGACCTGCGCAAACGTCTCGCCATACGCCTAGGCTCGGCCGATTTGGCGGGAGAGGCCCTGCATGAGACATGGATCAAGCTGCAGGATGGCGCCGAATTGGCGCCCATTGAGGACCCGGACGCCTATATCTATCGCGCCGCGGTGAACACGGCCTTCAATCTGTCCGCCGCCCAGCGCCGGGTGCTGGGCCACGCCGAAATCGCAGACATCCTGAACCTGGCCGATGACGCGCCAGGGCCGGAGCAGATCGTCATGGCCCGCAGCGATCTGATGCGTGTCTGGCGAGTGCTGGATGAACTGACGCCGCGCCAGCGCACGGTTTTTCTGGAAAGCTTCACCGGCTCCGCCAGTCATGACGAACTGGCCGTTCGCTTCAATGTCAGCCTGCGCATGATCCAGATGGATCTGCGTGACGCCATTCTGCACTGCGCACGCCGCACACGCCGAAAAAACCCCTTCGTTCGCGGGCGATCCCGCGTGTCTGTAAAATGAGAGGAACGTCGGCGCTCCGAACGTCGACTGGACAATGACCAAGACCGAGATGACTCCATCCGCCAAGGACAACGACAGCCTTCTGGAAGAGGCGGCGGACTGGCTCGTGCGCCTGATGTCTGGCGGCGCGACCCAGACCGATGTGGACGCCCTTGGAGAATGGCGCGCCCAGAGCCCCGCGCACGACGCGGCATTCCGGGAAGTTGCGGGCGTCTCTGCCTATGCCCAGGCAGGCAGTACGACGACGCGTCCCACCAACCGTCGGGCGTTCATCTCCGCCTGTGCAGGCGGTGCCGGGGTTCTTCTGGTCGGCGCATCGGTTCTGCGTCCGCCGTTCAATCTTTGGCCGTCATTCGACGAGTTGTCGGCTGAACACCGCACGCCTGTCGGCGGACGGCTCGACCTGCACCCTGCGCGCGGTGTCGAGGTCCAACTGGCGTCTCGCACAGCAGCATCCGTGAGCCGTTCAGGATCGGGCCTGCGCCTGGTTTCTGGCGAGGCCTTCGTCGGCGTTCACGAGGCGGTCAGGGCCTTTCAGGTCGACACCCGACAGGTGCGGATTGAGGCGCTAGACGCCGACTTCAACGTCCAGGCTTTCCCATCGCGTGACCGCGTGACCTGCGCGCGCGGCCAGATGACCTGCGTCATTCAATCCCGCGCCTATCACCTGAAGCAAGACGAGGACATCACGGTCGAGGCTGACGGCCAGGTGCGGCTCAGCCGGATCGAAGCCGCCAAGGTCGCCGCCTGGCGCACAGGACGCCTGATTTTTGAAGGCGTCGCCCTTTCGGAAGTCGTCGACCAGATCAACCTCTACCGCCCCGGCCGCATAATCCTCAGAGACCCCGAACTGGGCCGCACGCCCCTGAACGCCGTTTTCCACATCGCCCAGATCGACAACGCCGTCGTCCAGATCGAACAACTGTTGAACCTGAAAGCCCGCGCCGTCGGCGGGGGCGTGGTGATCATTGGCTGACGGCGCGGGCCACACCGCCCCATGACCGCGAGATACAAATGTCCGTGGCGCTTTGTGATTGGCGAATATCTCTTCCCGCTAGAACTGATCATCCGCATTGGCAGTTGACGTTTTCAGCCTGTAAAGGCGTCAACATCTCTCATTCAGCGCACTCCTGTATCCGCTTAACCAGCTTCGACCTTGCATCAATCGACTTCCTCAGCTCGCATCAATTAATATCAATGCTATCGCTGTAGAATCTGAATATTAGTCTTTATTTGAGCGCGGGGTAGAGCGACGGTGCTCGGCAAATCCGGTGATGAACCGGCCTAGGCTCAGGACTCATTGATGTGAGGCGCTCGATCTGATTCAGGCTCCCGAAGAGTCTGGATATGAGCGACCTTTATTGGCTGACGGACGAGCAGAAGGCTCGGCTGGAGCCCTATTTTCCCAAGAGCCATGGCAAACCGAGGGTGGATGATCGGCGAGTGCTGAGCGGGATTGTTTTCGTCAACCGCAACGGTCTGCGTTGGCGTGACCCGCCGACGGCGTATGGGCCTCACAAGACCCTCTACAATCGCTGGAAGCGGTGGAGCGAGGCGGGCGTAGTCATACGGATGATGGAAGGCCTGTCCAGCGCCCAGACTGAACATCGCACGGTCATGATCGACGCGACCTATCTCAAGGCGCACCGCACGGCTTCGAGCCTGCGGGTAAAAACGGACGCACGGGCGACTGATCGGTCGCACGACTACCAAGCTTCACGCCGTGACAGATGCGAACGGACGACCGATCAGCCTGTTCATGACGGCGGGCCAGGTCAGCGATTACACCGGCACTGCTGCTCTGCTGGACAGCCTGCCCAAGGCGCAATGGCTATTGCGCGACAGGGGGTATGACGCGGACGGGTTCAGGGACGCCCTGCATCCCAGGCAGAAAACCCGCAACGAGCCCGTCCGGTATGACAAGCGTCGCTACAAGCGGCGTAATCGCATCGAGATCATGTTCAGGTGCCTGAAAGACTGCGGCGCGTCGCCACTGGCTATGATCGATGCCCGAACGTCTTCCTCTCCGCCATCGCCCTGGCCGCTACCGTACTCTTCTGGCTGCGAGTCCTGAGCCTAGAGTTCTCATCGACGTCGGTACTAGGACGGCGTGTTCGCCCTTTATCTGATTATGACCAGGCAGGTGGCGCGTTGCAGTATGAACTACCAATCTATGCCCCCCGCACATCGAAGCGCCTTTCGACTGATGGTCTCAGCATTCTACACCTGACTGTCGAAGCACCTCAGAGCTAAGTGGTAATCTGACTTTCCTAGTTCATCGAGCGAAGACTTTTCTCTTCCCACTTACGGCATACGGCCTTCCCATCCGCCGCCCAATGCCTGGAACAGGGCGACGACGTCGGCGTAGCGGGCTGAGCGGGCGCTGATCGCTGCTGACTGCGCCTCGTTGTGGGTGCGTTGGGCATCGACCAGTTCGAAGGTTCCGATGTCGCCCAGCTCTAGCCGCCGTTGAGCGAAGGTCAGCCGCTGTCTGGCCGCCTGTTCGGCGGTTTCGGCGGCGGTCAGGCTGTCGGCGTCGAAACGCAGGGCCGATAGGGTGTTGGCCACATCCTGAAGAGCGACCAGTACGGCGGAGCGGTATTCGGCCTTGGCCTTGTCCAGCCCCGCCTCCGCCACCTTCTGCTGCTGGCGCAGAGCCCCGCCACGGAAGAGAGGCTGGGTCACACCCGCGCCCAAGGACCACAGGCCGGTTCCGCTGGTGAACATGTCACCATAACGGGTGGCGATGTCGCCGCTGCTGGCCGTCAGGGTGAGTTCGGGCAGACGGGCCGCGATAGCGACCCCGACCTCGGCGCTGGCGGCATGTAGTTGGGCCTCGGCGGCCAGAACATCCGGGCGCTGACGCACCAGTTGCGACGGCAGGCTGAGCGGCAGGGCTTTGGGCAGGTTCAGATCGCCCAGAGCCAACAGGGGCGGCAAGGGCTGATGGGGCGGACGCCCCAGCAATATGGCCAGCGCCGCCTGCTGCTGGGAATGGGATTTACGCGTCTCGGCCAGTTCCTGTTCGCTGGATGACAAGGCGGCGCGCTGGGTCAGGACCTCTTCACGACCGACTTCACCCAGCGTCTCGCGACGTTCCAGCAGGGTCAGAACCTGATGTTCGGCGCCGACGCTGACCTCCAGCGAGGTCAGCTGTTCACGTAAAGTCGCCTCTTCGATGGCGGCCAGGATCGTGTTGGTGATGATCGACAGGCGCGCCGCCTCGTATTCATAACGGACGGCCTGAGTCTGGGCCGCCGCCGACTCGACGCTGCGCCGAACGCCGCCGAACAGATCCAGCGGATAGCTGACGCTGACCTGCGCGGTGTGCAGAGTGTAGAGCAGGCTCTCGTCGTTCAGCGGCGGCGACAGGGTGGCGGAATCCTTGTGCCGGTCGGCCTGATAACTGGCGTCGACACTGGGCAGATAGGCGCCGCGCGCCGCACGTAGTTGGGCCCGTGCCTGACGCAGGGTGGCGTCGGCGGCCTTCAGGTCCGGGTTAGCCCGCAGCGCCTCTGTGACCAGTGCATCCAGTTGCGCAGAGCCGAACAGGGACCACCACTGATCCGGCACGGTCGCCGATGCGTCCATGGTGCGGGCCATGTCCGCGACCGCGCCGCTCGAATGCGACCAGTCCCCTTCGTCAGTCAGGACGGGGCGCTGGAAGTTCGGGCCGACCGCACAGCCGGCAAGGCCGCCGACCGCCAGAACCCCGATGACGGACAGTCGTGCGCCTCTAGACATCGACCAGCTCATTCTGAGGCCTCCAATGCGGCAGGTTCGATGTCCGGGCCGACCCGGCGCGAAAACAGGTCGATCATCACCGGCAGGACAAGCAGGATCAGAACAGGTGCGACCAGCATCCCGCCCACGACCACCAGGGCCAGCGGCTTCTGCACCTGACTGCCGATCCCCGACGACATGGCGGCGGGCAACAGGCCGATGGCGGCGACCACGCAGGTCATGACCACGGGGCGCAGACTGTCTTCACAGGCCTGACGAAGCGCTTTAGCCCGCTCCATCCCCTCGTCAATCAACTGATTGAAGGCCGTCAGAACGATGATGCCGTCCATCACCGATATGCCCAGAAGGGCGATGAAGCCTATCGCCGCCGATATGCTGAACGGCGTGCCGGTGATGAACAGGGTGAACACCCCGCCCAGCAGCGCCATCGGCATGACGCTGGCCGCCAGAGCCATGTCCCGCACCGAACCGAAGTTGATGAACAGCAGCAGCAGGATCAGGCCGATGCTGAGCGGCACCACCACCTTCAGGCGGTCGATGGCGTTCTGCAGATTGCCCAGTTCACCCACCCATTCGATGTGATAACCGGCAGGCAGGTGGACATCGCGGGCCACGCGGGTCTGGGCGTCCAGAACCGCCCCGCCCAGATCGCGGTCGCGCACGCCGAACTTGATCGGGATGTAGCGCTCCTGATGCTCGCGGTAGATGAAGGATGCGCCGGACACGAAGCTGACGTCCGCCACCTCCTGCAACGGCACCTGCACCACGCCGCCGTGTCCGTCGTCCGCACCAATATTTATGCGCCGGATCGCATCCAGATCATTTCTCTGATCGGCCTGCAGCCGCACCAGTATCGGGAAGTGCCGGTCGGTCTTGCGCTCATAGAGATCGCCCGCCTCCTGTCCGCCGATGGCGGTGGACACGGTGCTGTTGATCGTCTCGACGCTGAGGCCGTAACGCGCGGCCCTCTGGCGATCGATGTCGATCTTGACGGTCGGCTGACCGAGTGAGTTGAACACGCCCAGATCAACGATGCCCGGCACGCCGCCCATCACCGTCTTGATCTTAGCCGCCGTGGTTTCCAGCGTGTCCAGATCAGGCCCGAACAGCTTGATCGAGTTCGAGCCCTTCACGCCCGACGCGGCCTCTTCGACGTTGTCCTGAATATATTGGGAGAAGGAGAACTCCACGCCGGGGAACTTCTTCTGCAGGGCCTCGCTCATGCTGGCCGTCAGCTTCTCCTTGGTCATGCCGCGCGGCCAATCGGTCGACGGCTTCAGGGGGGTGAAGAACTCGGCGTTGAAGAAGCCGGTGGCGTCGGTGCCGTCATCGGGGCGACCATGCTGCGAAACGACCGTGCGCACCTCGGGGAAGGCGGCGATGGTCTTGCGCATCTCGTTCACCGACCCGTTGCTGGCCTCAAGAGGGACGGAGGCAGGCATGGTGGCGCGGATCCAGAAATTGCCCTCTTCCAGGTGCGGCAGGAACTCCAGACCCAGCGCGCGGACCATGATCATGGCCGCCACGACCAGCGTCCCCGCCCCACCCAGCGACAGTGTGCGGTTGGCCAGGGCGAAGTCGATCGCCGGCTGATAAATCCGGCGCAGGCCACGCACCAGCCAGGTCTCGACCTCCGACAGCCGGTCCGGCAGCAACAGGGCGCTGAGCGCGGGCGAGATGGTGAAGGTGGCGATCAGGCCGCCCGCGATGGCGTAGGCGTAGGTCTTGGCCATCGGGCCGAAGATGTGGCCCTCGACGCCCGACAGGGTGAACAGCGGAATGAAGCTGGCGATGATGATGGCGGCGGCGAAGAAGATGCCCCGGTTCACCTGTGTCGCGGCCTCAAGGATCGTGGACAGCCTGCCGGTCAGACCACGCCGCCCCTGCCCCAGTTCCAGCGCATGGCTGCGTTTGACCAGATGGCGATAGATGTTCTCGACCATGATGACGGTGGCATCGACGATCAGGCCGAAGTCCAGCGCCCCGACAGACAACAGGTTGGCGGACTCACCGCTGATCACCAGAATCAGGATGGCGAAACACAGGGCGAAGGGAATGGTCGCCGCCACGATCACCGCGCTGCGCAAATTGCCCAGGAAGGCCCACTGCACCAGGAAGATCAGCAGCACGCCGATGATCAGATTATGGATCACCGTGTGGGTGGTCACCTTGATCAGGTCGCTGCGATCGTAGATGCGTTCGACCTTTACGCCCGGCGGCAGGATGTCTGAGGCGTTGATCGCCTTCACCTCGGCCTCGACCGCCTTGATCGTCGGCATGCTCTGGGCGCCGCGATGCATCAGGACCGTGCCCTGAACGATGTCATCGTCCTGATCCTGACCGGCGATGCCCAGACGCGGCAGATGGCCGACCTTGATCTCGGCGATGTCGCCGACCGTGACCGGCGTGCCGCCCGACTGGCTCAGCACCACATGGCGGATGTCGTCCGGCGACTGGATCAGGCCGATGCCGCGCACGATGGCGGCCTGCGCGCCGAAGTTCACCGTCTGGCCGCCGACGTTCAGGTTGCTGGCGTTCAGGGCGTCGATCACCTGAGGGATGGTCAGGCCATGCGCGGCCAGCCGTCCGTTGTCGACAACCACCTCATAGGCCCGGCTTTCACCGCCCCAGCCCGTGACGTCGATCACCCCTGGCAGGGCCTTGAAGCGACGCTCCAGCACCCAATCCTGAATGGTCTTCAGGTCTGCGATCGAATAGCCCTTCGGCCCCGTCACGCGATAGCGATAGACCTCACCGATCGGGCTGACCGGCGAGATTTCAGGTTTGACCCCGTCCGGCAGACCGTCCAGCTGGCTCAGGCGGTTGATGACCCACTGCTGCGCCTCCTGATGGGTGAAGTCGTAGCTGAACTGGATTTTCACGTCCGACAGGCCGAACAGCGAAATGGTCCGCAGGCTGGTGACGTGGGGAATGCCCAACATCCCCACCTCGATCGGCACGGTGATGTTGCGCTCGATCTCCTCGGCGGACAGGCCCGCACTCTGGGTCACGATCTCGACCATCGGCGGAACCGGGTCGGGATAGGCCTCGATGTTCAGTTGACGGAAGGCGACGCCGCCCGCCCCGATCAGGCCGATCAGCAGAAGCAGCGCCAGCACCCGGTGATGTAGCGCCAGCGAGACAATGCGGTTCATGGGAATTCTGCAATCATGAGAACGGCGCCGGACAGCAGCCGATGGAGAGGAGCAGCAGCTACGTCAGCGGCGGATGTCAGCGGGCTTGCCCCGCCTCGTCGACGAAGATGGCGCCGCGGGTCACGACCTTCTCACCCGCCGTCAGGCCGCTGAGTATCTGCACACGTCCTTCTGCGGACTGGCCGGTCTGGACGGCGCGCGAACGCAGGGCGCCGTCGGGCGCCAGCACCCACAGGCGCGCGGTGTCGCCCTCGCGGATGACGGCTTCTGCTGGCACGGCCAGACCACTGCGGGCGCCGCCTGCGCTGCGGATGGCGAAGTTGGCGAACATCTCGGGCTTCAGCGCCCCATCCGCATTGCCGATGGTCGCACGCACAGGCAGCCGGCGCGTTTCGGGATCAAGAGCAGGCGCGACATAGTCCACGCGGGCGGTGAAGACCCGTCCCGGATAGGCGGGCGTCGTCACTTCGACCGCACTGCCCCTCCGCATCCGCGAAATCTCGCTCTCGGGCGCGTCAGCGACCAGCCAGACCGTGGTGGTGTCGGCGATGACGAACTGCGGCGCATCTGCCCCTGCGACGATGTTCTGGCCGATGCCGACGGCCCGCTGCATGACCACGCCGCTGATGGGCGCAGTAACCACAGCTTCGGCCCCGGAAGCGACGGCGGCGTTCTCAAGCGCGCGGATCTGGGCGGGCGTCTTGCCCAGAATGGCCAGACGGTTGCGCGCTGTCGCCAGATTGGCGTCCGCCGTGCGAGCCGCGCCCTGGGCGGCAACCAGAGCATTCTGAGCCTCGCGCCAGTCCTTCAGCGCCCCGCCTGCGGTGCGGTAGATTTCGCCTGCGCGGGCCTCGGCCTCCTGCGCCAGCTTCAGCTGTGCGGCGGCGCTGGCCTGTTCGGCGCGGGCGGTGGACAGGGCGGCGCCGCCCTCGGCGTATTCCGTGGCCTGAACAACAAACAGGGGCGCGCCCTGACGCACCCACTGGCCCGGCTCCGCCAGCACCCTCAGGACTCGCCCCGAATAGGGCGATACGACCGGCGTGCTGCGGCGCTCATCGACGGCGATCTTGCCACTGGCCCGGTGCAGGTCATCGAAACTGGCCTCGCCCGCCGTGACCACGGTCATGGACTTGAGCTGTTCCTTGGTGGGACGGAAGACACCTGCCTCGGCCACGGCTTCAGGCTCTGGCGCCTTGGCGGTCAGGGCCTTGAGCGCCATCGGCGCGCCCAGCAGCACCAGAACCGCAGCCGCTCCGACACCGACGATCAACAATTGTCGGCTGCGCGGAAGCCTCCGCGCCTTGGACGGAGGTGGAGGCGTGTATTCCATGATGCAGTGACCCTCATGCGCATCGGCGCTGCGGGTTCGTACTGTAGCGGTTTCGGCTTACGTGCGGCTTACGCCCAACTTACAGCAACCTTACAGCGCCCCGGCAAAGCACCGCCTCGGTGTTGACACCCCCATCCCGCCCCTGCTTCTTCGCGCGATCCGATGCGGACGGCCCTGTAATGCGACTGTTGATTGTCGAGGATAATCAAGACCTGGCCGGGCTTCTGGCCAAGGGCCTGAACTCAGCCGGTCTGACGTCAGACCGGGCGCGTACGGCGGATGACGCCCGCGCCATGCTGGCCGTCGCCCAATACGCCGCCGTCATTCTGGACCTCGGCCTGCCTGACGACGATGGGCTGAATGTGCTGAAGGACATGCGCGATCAGGCCAATGCAACGCCGGTTCTGGTGCTGACCGCACGTGGTCGTGTCGATGACCGTGTCAGGGGGCTTCAGGTCGGGGCCGACGACTATCTGGTCAAGCCCTTCGACTTTGAGGAACTGCTGGCGCGGGTCCAGAGCCTGCTGCGACGGCCCGGCGCTTTTCTGGGCCGCACCCTGACCATCGGCAATCTGGTTTTCGACAGCGTTTCGCGTGAGACTCGCGTCGGCGATCAGTTGCTGAGCATCCCCGTGCGCGAGACCGAAATCCTCGAACTGCTGCTGCGCCGCATCAACCGGGTCGTGCCCAAGACCACGGTCGAAAGCCAGTTGTTCGGCAGCCAGGAAGACCTCGGCTCCAACGCCATCGAGGTCTATGTCCACCGTCTGCGCAAACGGCTTGAGGCGCACGGCGCGGACGCCCGCATCCAGACCATGCGCGGCATCGGCTATGTGCTGAATAAGGCCCCCCGTTGAAGACCCGCGCGCCGTCCATCCTGACCCGGATTCTATGGCTGCATCTGGTGGCCCTGGCGGCGGCGGCCATCCTGATTCCTCTGGCCGGAAACCTGCTGCTGAACGCCAGCGCCGCCACCCTCCAGCACCGCACCCTCCGCACCCATGCCCGCAGTGTCGCGGCGGCGCTGGACCTGACGCCGGACGGCCGATGGACGCTGGACCTCAGTCCCGATCTGAAGACCCTCTATGAAAAAGGCTATGGCGGCTTTGCCCTGGCGGTCATCGACGACCGTGGGGCGGTCCTTTTTGACGGTCCTGAAAGCCAGTCCGAACTGCTTCAGGGCGTCCAGCGTCGCGACACCCCTTATTATTTCGAACACAAGCGCGGCGGCGATGTCTTCTATGGCGCCAGCTTCCCGCAAAAGCTCGGTGACCGCACCGCATGGGTGACCATCGCCCAGGATCTGGACCACCCCGACATCATCGTCGACGACATCACGGCGGGGTTCCTGGGACGGATGCTGCTGCTGACTGTGCCGGTCTTGTTGGTGCTGTTCACCATCGACCTGCTGATCGTGCGTCGCGCCCTGACGCCGGTCGTCAACACCTCGCGCGCGGCCCAGAACATCCAGCCCGGGCGCATGGATCAGCGCCTGCCGACCGATGACCTGCCGCGCGAAATCCGTCCGCTGGCCGACGCCATGAACGACGCCCTCAAACGTCTGGAACTGGGCCATGCGCGCCAGAAGGAGTTCACCGCCGACGCCGCCCATGAACTACGTACGCCCCTGACCATTTTGCGGATGCAGGTGGATGCGCCCCCCGACAGCCCCCTGTCCCAGCAACTGCGCCCCAGCATCGACCTGATGACCCGGATCGTCGGCCAACTGCTGGAGATCGCTGAGGTCGACGCCATCGCGCCCGCAGGTGATGTCCGGGCCGATCTGCGCAGCGTCGCCACAGACGTCGCCGTCGCCCTGACGCCGCTGGCGCTGTCGCAGAACAAGCGGTTGGCCCTGACCGGGGTGGAGGCGCCCGTCTGGGTCGCCGCCGACGCGCCCTTCCTGTTCCGCGCCATCCGCAATCTGGTCGAAAACGCCATCCGCCACACCCCCGCCGGAACCGAGGTGGACATCCATGTCCGCGCTGAAGGAACGGTTCTGGTCACCGATCACGGCCCCGGCGTGGCAGAGGCCGACCAGCCCTTCATCTTCCGCCGTTTCTGGCGCAGCGAACGCAGCGGCGACAGCGGCGCAGGCCTCGGCCTGGCCATCGTGCAGGGCATCGCAACGACCTATAGTGGCGTCGCAACCTACGAAAGCACACTAACGGGCGCACGTTTCAGGCTTAGTTTCAGGGCAATAGAAATGATTGATTAGCAAATGCCACAAATCCCTAATGCAACATCATTAGAAATGAATATATCGATCAACTTTCCAATTTTAATAAAATTATCCAAATTAAACAAAATCAAATTAAATATCCCACATTTGGAATGTCGCACACCACAAACACACATACTAATTCCAAATAGTAATCATTGTTGCATTTCAGGCGAGAATTTCCATATTTATTAAGCGCACAAAAAGAACCAATACAGTTATAAAATTATCTCTACTTTAATCGTCTTGCCGAAATGGTCAAACCGATTACGGCGGCCACGATCAGCGGAGCCAGGATGTAGATGGCGCGGTAGAGCAGCAGGCCAGCGGCGACTTCTGCGGCGCCGACTTTGGGGCCGACTTTGGGGCCGAGCACGGCGATCATTACGGCATCGAAGGCGCCGATGCCGCCCGGCAGGCCGCTGACGGCGCCGAGCAGGCCCGCTAGCCCGAAGACGGGCAGATAATGCAGGAAGCCGATCCAACTGGGTTCGGGCAGCAGGATGTAAAGCAGGCCAGCGGCCGCAGCCCATTCAACAGTGCTGGAGACGATGACCGCCAGCCTGACGGATCGCGACGGCAGAAACTTGCCGAACCGGCCCAGACGGGGGGCCGCCAGAAAGGCGATCAGGGCCTTCAGCGCGACGAAGGCGATCACCAATCCGACCCAGCGCGGCATATGGGCCTGGGTCACAATGGCCTGAATGGCGCTGGCGGCGGCGAGGCTGATCAGGCTCAGACCGCCGATCAGGGCGATCAGGGCCGAAACGCCGCTCATGAGCGCGACGCCCGAACCGGTCAGCCCTTCACTTTGGTAACTGCGATAGCGAACGCCTGCCGCCAGAGCGATACCGGGAGGCCCCGCGTTCGACAGGGCGAAGGCGACGGCTGAGGTCAGGGCGCTGCGTCGCCACGAGATCGGCTGTCCCGTCGTCTGCAGGGCCAGCGTGTCGAAGCTGGAGGCGGCGGCAAGGCAGAGGACCAGCGCCAGTATGGCGACGATCAGGGATGTCACGGAGGTGCTGGCGATGGCGCCTGCCACCTCTTGCAGACTGACGCGACGCAGTTCCTGACCGATGACATAGACCGCGCCTGCGAAGACCAGCAGGCCGACAGCGATGCCTAGCCAGCGCAGCCATTTCGGCTTTTCCGCGGTCTCTGTTTCGCCCGGATCGCTCGCACTCTCGGTCATGGCGTCCGCATCACCCCGGCTTGACCTTCAGCAGGGCCAGACCAAAGGCGACGAAGATGCCGCCGGTGATGCGGTTGAAGATGCGGCGCAGCTTGGGGATGGCCAGATAGCGCGACAGGGACTGTCCGCCCAGGGCGTAGGCCAGATACCAGAAGGCTTCGACCAGGGCGAAGGTGATGACCAGAATGGCGAACTGCGGGGCCTTGGGTGCGCCTGCATGGACGAACTGAGGCAGGAAGGCTGCGGCGAACAGGATCAGTTTGGGGTTGCTGATGCCGATGGTGAAGCCGCCACGGAACAGACGACCGATGGACTGACGCGGGTTCAGATCGCCCTCGCTGCTGACATCAACGGGCGCGGCGTCGCTGCGCCAGGCCTTGACGCCAAGATAGATCAGATAGGCCACGCCTAGATAGCGCAGAACCTCGAACACGCCCGGAAGCGCCAGCAACAGGGTCGTCAGACCGGCGGCTGAGGCCGTCAGCACTAGAACCAGCGCCGTCAGACAGCCCGCCATGGCGAAGAAGCTGCGCTTCAGCCCCATCTCCACGCTGCGCGACAGGATGTGCAGCATGTTCGGCCCTGGCGTGCCACACAGCAGGAAGACGGCGACGACAAACAGCCACCAGGTTTGAAAGGTCACGACGCAGATCCCGCGATTTCACAACAGGTCACAGGCATATCGCCGTCGGTCGACGGGGGCCAGTGGTTCTGCCGTGACTTCATCTAAAAGCTGAGGCGCGCTCTCTGCTGGCCGTCAGCGTCGAAATTCTCTGGCGCGAGCCAGGCCTCGTAACCAGCCTTCAGGCGCGGCCATTCGTGGTCGAGTATGGAGAACCATGCAGTGTCGCGGTTCTGGCCCTTGGCGACCATGTGCTGACGGAACACGCCTTCAGGCTGGAAGCCGAACCGGGCGGCGGCCTTCTTGGACGGCTCGTTCAGATTGTTGCACTTCCACTCGAAGCGCCGGTAGCCCAGCCCGAAGATGTAGTCGGCGGCCAGATAGAAAGCTTCGGTCGAGATGCGCGAGCGGGCGATGGCTGGTCCCCACAGGATGTGGCCGATCTCGATGACGCCATTGTTCTCATCAATCCGCATCAGGGCTTGCCGCCCCTCCGCCCTGCCCGTCCGCTTGTCGATGACAGCGAAGAACAGCGGGTCCTGGCTCTGTGAGGATTTCTCTGTCCAGGCCTGAAGCACGGCCCGGTCCTGCGGCGTCTCTTCGAACAGATAGCGGAAACGGTCGTCTGCTCCGGCTTCCTGAGCCGAAGCCAGCAGATGATCGGTGTGAGTCGCAGGGTCCAGCGGCTCCACGCGCACATAGCGGCCGTCCAGCAGCTTCCGTTCGGGGCGCGGCGGGCTTCGCCATCCGTCTTGCAGCATATTCAGGTCCTTATCGTCAGGTTGCTCAGCGGGCTGCCCAGAGGTCACGCAGGACCGCAGGCAGCATTTCAGAAAGGTCTTCGGCGATCAGGCCCGGACCGAAACGATAGGCGGCGTCAGCATGCATCCAGACTGCGGCGCAGGCAGCGTCGAAACTGTCCATGCGCTGAGCCAGCAGCCCGCCGATGACGCCCGCCAGAACGTCTCCACTGCCGGCCGTCGCCAGCCACGGCGAACCGTTTCCGTTGATCCGAGCGCGTCCGTCAGGCGAGGCGATCACGGTCTGAGCGCCCTTGAGCACGACGACGGCCTGGGCGCGTCTGGCGGCGTCTCGTGCGGCCTCGATTCGCCCCTTGGCCAGATAACCGGGAAACAGGCGTTCGAACTCGCCTTCATGCGGCGTCAGTATGTCGTCGCGATCCAGAATGGCGAACAGTTCGCTGGCCCGCCCCTTGAAGACCGTCAGCCCGTCGGCATCGATGACCAGGGCTGCCCCGCTTTGAGCCAGCACATGAATATTACCTATGGTGGCGTCATCCAGACCGGCGGCGGGCCCCACGACCATGGCGTCCATGCCCTCCACCTCGCGCGCCAGGGATTCGGCGCTGACGAACGGGGTCAGCATGACGGCCTGGATGGAGGGGGCGATCACGGCTGCAGCATCCGGTGGACAGAAAATCCGCACCAGGCCCGCCCCTGTCCTCAACCCTGCGCGGGCAGCCAGCCGCGCAGCGCCCGTGTGATTGGCGCGACCGGACACGACGCCTAATCGGCCCCGCGTATGCTTGTGCGTCTGGGCGTCTGGCCAGGGCAGAAAATTGCGCCAGACTGCAGGGTCGTTGGTTTCAATCATCCGGGCTCCGATTATCCGTGACTTTTCTGCGAAAACCGCTTGCTTTCAGTCGCCTTGGTGTGTCCCATTCAAGCCCGAGCGCCGCTGCATTCCGTGCGCCGCTCAGGGGTCGCCATGAAGAAAATCGAAGCCATCATCAAGCCATTCAAGCTGGATGACGTCAAAGAGGCGCTCCAGGACGTGGGCGTGCAAGGCATGACTGTGCTGGAGGCCAAGGGATATGGCCGCCAGAAAGGTCATTCGGAGCTCTATCGGGGCGCCGAATATGTCATCGACTTCCTGCCCAAAATAAAGATCGAGGTCGTCGTCGCTGATGACCTCGCGCCTGCCGTTGTCGAGGCCATCCAGACCTCGGCGCGCACAGGCAAGATCGGCGACGGCAAGATCTTCGTGTCCGACGTGGCGGATGTGATCCGCATCCGCACCGGCGAGACCGGCGCTCAAGCCGTCTGAAACTGAACGACCCTCCCCGGCCCTCGGCCTTCGGGTCGGTGACCGGTTTCCTCCCCAACGACCAAAAAAATAGGACTTCCGAGAATGAGCGCCGCCGCCAAGATCCTCAAGGAGATCGAGGAAAAGGACGTCAAATACGTCGACGTTCGCTTCACCGATACGCAAGGCCGCCTGCAGCACGTCACCTTCGACATTGATCTGGTCGACGAGGACTTCCTGAACGAAGGCACCATGTTCGACGGTTCGTCGATCGCGGGCTGGAAGGCCATCAATGAGTCCGACATGCTGCTGAAGCCGGACCTGACCACGGCCTACATCGACCCGTTCTATCAGCAGACGACGATGTTCCTGTTCTGCGACGTGCTGAACCCGGACACCAACGAGCCCTATAACCGTGACAGCCGCTCGATGGCCAAGAAGGCCCTGGCCTATGTCCAGTCGTCAGGCGTGGGCGACATCGTCTATTTCGGCCCAGAAGCCGAGTTCTTCGTGTTCGACGACGTGCGCTGGTCGACCCAGCCGCACAACACCTCGTACTCGTATGATTCGACCGAACTGCCCGCCAACACCAACGCCGAGTACACCGAAGGCAACATGGGCCACCGCCCGCAGACCAAGGGCGGCTATTTCCCCGTCAACCCGGTCGACAGCGGCCAGGACCTGCGTGGCGAAATGCTGGGCGTGATGCGCGACATGGGCCTGGAGCCCGAGAAGCACCACCACGAAGTGGCGCCTGCCCAGCACGAACTGGGTCTGAAGTTCTCGGACCTGCTGACCATGGCCGACCGCCTGCAGCTCTATAAGTACATCATCCACAATGTGGCGGCCGCCTACGGCAAGTCGGCGACCTTCATGGCCAAGCCCATGTTCGGCGACAACGGCTCGGGCATGCACGTCCACATGTCGATCTGGAAGGATGGCAAGCCCCAGTTCGCTGGCGACAAGTACGCCGGCCTGTCGCAGGAATGCCTGTGGTACATCGGCGGCATCATCAAGCACGCCAAGGCCATCAACGCCTTCGCCAACTCGACCACCAACAGCTACAAGCGTCTGGTGCCCGGTTATGAAGCCCCGGTGAAGCTGGCCTATTCGGCTCGCAACCGTTCGGCCTCGATCCGCATCCCGCACGTCTCGTCGCCCAAGGCCAAGCGTCTGGAAGCCCGCTTCCCCGACCCGATGGGCAACCCCTATCTGACCTTCGTGGCCCTGCTGATGGCCGGTCTGGACGGGATCGAGAACCGTATCGATCCGGGCGCACCCGCCGACAAGAACCTCTACGACCTGCCGCCGGAAGAACGCGGCTCGATCCCCGAGGTCTGCGGCTCGCTGAAGGAAGCTCTGGAAAGCCTCGACGCCGACCGCGCCTTCCTCAAGAAGGGCGGCGTCATGGATGACGACTTCATCGACGCCTATATCGAGCTGAAGCAACACGAAGTCGCCCGCCTGCAACTGCACCCGCACCCGGTCGAATTCGACATGTACTACAGCTGCTGATCGTCAGATCAGACTGAAACGGAAAGCCCCGGATGGTCGAACCATCCGGGGCTTTTTATTGTCGAGAGTGGGATCAGGTCGAAGCACTCAGATGGAGGAGTCTTCTGCCATCACAGTGAACGCCGTATCCGGTGCGGCGTGGTTCAACAGCGCCATCAGTTTTGAGACGTCATCTACCGTGAGGTCTTGTGGACGTGTGGGCGCCAGAACGATCCTGTCGTAGCGGTCAACCATCAACATCTGCCCGCTGGCAAAGCCGCATATCGCCTCAACGCGCGCCGCAAAAGACTTTAAAGTTTCGGTGCCCGGATCGAACCGCGGGAAGTCGGAGAGACCCAACAATTCGAGATGTTGCTGAGTCTGATTCTGATAGATTCCTCTAAGTTCAACCATCTTGGGGTCGTCCCACACGGCTCTCTCGAAGGCGGTTTGGAGTTCATCTGTCGCGAACACGAACTGGCTTGAGAATTCCAGGCTGAAGGCCGCTAAAGCGGGCAAAGATGACGGCGGCAGGTTCGCGTCAGCGAAAGTGACGACGTCATGCTGGCATAGATCGCTCCATTCGCTTTCCACCAATCTTGCATCAACACCGCAGTTGGCGAGACCGTCAGAGAGCCATTGTTCGAGAGGGGCCTTCATGGGTTTCACGCCGTGGCAACTCCGAGGAATAGCCCTCAGGTTCAGATACTCTGGCGATGAATCAATGAGTGGACAAGCGGACGGCTAGGCCCCCTGCGGGACGCCTCGATTAGGCCGCTTCCGCTTCCAGATCGTCCGCCTTCTTGCGGCGCAGTTCGATCAAACGGACGCACCAGATGGAGATCTCGTAGAGCAGCACCATCGGCACGGCGAGCATCAGCTGGCTGATGGGGTCCGGCGGGGTGACCACGGCGGCGACCACGACCACGGCGACGATGGCGTAGCGACGGCCAGACGCCATCATCTTGGAATTGATCAAGCCAGCCATGCCCAGCAGGGTCATGACGACCGGGAGCTGGAAGCACAGTCCGAACGCCAGCAGCAGCGCCGTGACCAGGTTCAGATAGTCCGACACCTTGGGCAGCAGATTGGCCTGCACCCCGTCGCCGATGATCTGCTGGCTCAGCGAGAACCACATCACGAACGGCAGCATGACGAAATAGACCAGCGCGGCCCCCAGCAGGAACAGCAGGGGCGCCGCCACCAGGAACGGCAGGAAGGCGCCGCGCTCGTTGCGGTACAGACCCGGTGCCACGAAGCGGTACAACTGCCAGGCCAGAACCGGGAAGGCCACGAAGACGGCGCCGAAGCCAGCCAGCTTCATCTTGGTGAACAGTATCTCCAGCGGCGCAGTGTAGATCAGGTTGACCGTATGGCCGTCGACGTGCGGCAGCGGCTTCAGGCCCGCCGTGCCCAGGATCAGGTCCAGCGGCGAGACATGGCCGTGCGGCCCAACGGACGAATAGAAGGCCTGGGCCGCCGCGAACGGCTTGACCAGGAACAGATAGATCGGCTCGGAAAAGGCGAAACAGCCGATGAAGCCCACCGCAAAGGCGATCACGCAGATCAGCAGCCGCTTACGCAACTCGATCAGGTGATCCATCAGGGGCGCTCGCGACGCCTCGATCTCGGCCTCGTCACGGTTGGGGGTGGTCAAAGGTCGACGGCCTTATTGCGGACTGTCTTGGGCTTGGCCGCCGCAGTCTTGGAAGCAGTTTGGGGTTTGGCTTTCGCGGCGAGGGTCTTGGCCTTTGCCAAACTTGCTGCCCTCGACTTGGCAGCCGTCTTCGGCTTGGAGACGGACTTAGCCGCAGCCTTGGCCGTGGGCGCATCGGCGGCGGCCTCCGCCACCGGCGTCTTGTCCGGCCACTCATCCGGCGCGGGCTGCATGGCCGGGAGCTCCGGCTCAGGCGACGGCAGGGACGGTGTCACCAGGCCAGCGTTGATTTCCTTGAAAGCGGCTTCCGCTTCAGAGCCGAGGGGATACATCCCCTGCCCGCTCCGCAAGGCTTCGACTTCTTTGCGCAGGTCGTCCAATTCGGACTGACGCGCCATTTCGTCGAAACTGGTGCGGAACTCGTTGGCCATGGCGCGCGCTTTCGCGACCATCTGCCCAACACGGCGCATCAGAATAGGCAGATCCTTGGGCCCCACGACAAGCAGGGCCACAATGCCGATCACCACTAATTCGAAACCCCCCACTCCGGGGGCGAGCCCGCCCATGCGTCAGCCCTTACAGACGACGACTAGCGCTTCAGCTCTTCCTTTTCCGCCTCGGTGCGCGGCAGGGAGCTGACGCCCTCGCTGGGGCCGTCCTTCTTGTCTTCGTCCTTCAGGCCTTCCTTGAAGGCGCGGATGCCCTTGGCGGCGTCACCCATGATGCCCGAAAGCTTGCCGCGTCCGCCGAACAGCACGGCGACGACGACGATGACGATGGCCCAATGCCAGATGCTCATGGAGCCCATGGCGTAATCTCCTCGCGTGGAACCGATGATCGATCCCATCCACTATTCTTCGACGTGCATATAGGCGCAGTGATGGCCCCGCGCCAAGGGACGCTGTAGGTCTGCGCGACCATGAGTCCCTCCGATCACGTAATCATCCACACCGACGGCGCCTGCAAGGGCAATCCTGGCCCTGGCGGCTGGGGCGCCGTGCTTCAGGCCGGCGGCGGTCACGAGAAGGAATTATGGGGCGGCGAGGCCAATACGACCAACAACCGCATGGAGTTGATGGCCGCCATCATGGCGCTGGAAGCCCTGAAACGGCCCTGCAAGGTCGAGCTTCATACCGACAGCAAATACGTCATGCAGGGAATCACCGAATGGATGCGCGGCTGGAAGTCCCGTGGCTGGCTGACCGCCGACAAGAAGCCGGTGAAAAACGCCGACCTATGGCAGAGGCTGGACGCCGCTCGCCTGCGCCACGACGTCAAATGGCGCTGGGTGAAGGGGCATGCCGGCCATGAGCTGAACGAGCGCGCCGATGGTCTGGCGAATCGGGGCGTCGCCGAGTTGAAACGGCGCTAGACGACTTCGACCTCCTTCTCAGGCTCGGCCTTGCGGCGACGCATGCGCGAACCGCTCATGACTGCGCCAAACAGGGCCGCGACGGCGGCGATCTGGAAGCCGTGGCGGACGCCCGCGATCGGGGCCGAGGAAAGCAGGAAGGCGACGACGACCGCGCCCATCGACTGGCCCAGGACGCGGGCCGTGCCCAGGGCGCCCCCCGCCGCCCCTGCCCGTTCACGCGGGGCCTCGGACAGCATGGCGCGGTTGTTGGGCGACTGGAAGAAACCGAAGCCCGCGCCGCAGACGGCCATGCGCCAGACGATGTCGAACTTGGACGCATCGGCGTCGAGGAAACTGAGCGCCATCAGGCCACAGGCAAAGATGGTCAGGCCTATCGCCCCAAGCACGCCCGCCGAATACCGATCCGACAGCCATCCGGCCAAGGGGGCGGCGAACATGGTGGCCAGCGGCCAGGGCGTCATCAACAGACCCGTTTCGACCGCGCTGAGGTGCAACGAGCCTTGCAGGAAGAAGGGCAAGGCGACGAAGGCCATCATCTGGGCGGTGAAGGAGATGATGGAGGTCCCGACCGACAGGGCGAACATCGGCCGGGCCAGCAGGTCCAGGGGAATCAACGGTGCGGCGCGCGGCTTCTCATGCCGAACCAGCAGGACGGCGGCCGCCAGACCTGCGCCGGTCATGCCAAACCCCAGAATGGCCGCCTCTCCATGCGCCAGGGATTGCAGACCGGTGATCAGCAGGCCGAAGGCGGCGGCGCTGAGAGCGGCGCCGGTCCAGTTCAACTTGCGTTTCTGCAGCGGATTATGCGGCAGGGTGAACCCGGCCATCGACACGGCCAGCAGTCCAATGGGGATGTTCAGGGCGAACAGCCAGCGCCATTCGCCGACCGCCAGAATCGCGCTTGCGATGGTTGGCCCGGCGGCGGCGGCGATGGAGACGATCACCGCATTGATGCCGACTGCCCGGCCCAGGAACTTCTGCGGATAGGTGAAGCGCACCAGGGCGCCGTTCACGCTCATGATCCCCGCCGCGCCGAACCCCTGTAGCACCCGCGCCAGGCTTAGGGTCACGATGGAATCCGACATCGTGCAGGCGATGGAGGCCAGGGTGAACACCGCCAACCCAGCCTGGGACACCCGACGATAGCCGACGATCTCGCCCAGGGACGCCAACGGCAGCAGCGAGACGACAATGGCGATCTGATAGGCGTTGACGATCCAGATCGACGCCGCCTCTGACGCCTGAAGATCATGGGCGATGGACGGAAGCGCCACATTGGCGATGGCCCCGTCCAACACGGCCAGAGTGATGCCCAGACCAATGGAGACGATGGCCCAATATCGCCGGGGGACCGGCAAGCCATCCTGAAAGGCGGGCGTTGGTGCGGTCTGGGCGTCAGGCATAATCGCCGAACGCCCATTTACCGCGAAGGTTGCCGCAAACGCCGCCTAGTGCGCGACAGTGACCTTCAGCAGCGAACCGCTGACGCCGTGCACCAGAACATCACCGCCGGTTTCAGGTCCCTCGCCCTCGATCTCCGCAGGCCATTCGGCGCCCGAGATGAAGACCCGGCCACGGCCGTCGACGAAGGGCTGCACGACCCGGGCGTGCTGGCCGATCAGGCGGCTGTCACGGTCGTTGATGTCCGGGCCGCTGGGGTTGGCCTTTGAGACCAGACGGCGCGAAAGCACCGTGGCGACCACGGTCAGCAGAGCGAAGACCGCGACCTCGCCGGGCAAGCCCAGATGAAGCCCGACCGCCGTCAGAACCGCCACGACCCCCGCCGCAACGGCGGGCCACAACAGCCATTCCGTCGAGGCCATCGATTCGATGGCCAGCAACAGAACGCCGATAGCCAACCAGATCCAGAACGGCTGTGCAGCATAAAGATTGAGGACGGCGGTCATGGCTCAGAGGTCCTGTCAGGCCGAAGGCGGTACGCTGCCGCCAGCCGGGCGACGCGGTGCAGCGGGGCGCGGCGGCTGGGGCGCACGGGCGCTGTCGCTGCTCTGGTCCTGCGCCAGACCGACCAGTTGGCCGATCCCGGCAATGGTGCCGACCAGTGCGCCCATTTCGGCGGGCACGATGACAGTGCGCTGTTGCGGGCTGCGGGCCAGTTCGGCGAAGGCTTCGACATACTTCTGAGCGACGAAGTAGTTGATGGCGTTCACGTCACCACGGGCGATGGCCTCCGACACCATGGCGGTGGCGCGGGCTTCAGCCTCGGCTTCACGTTCACGGGCTTCAGCGTCGCGGAAGGCGGCTTCCTTGCGGCCTTCGGCCTGAAGAATGGCGGCCTGCTTGGCGCCCTCGGCGCGGGCGATAGCCGCGGACTTTTCACCGTCGGCTTCGGTGATGACGGCGCGGCGTTCACGCTCGGCCTTCATCTGGCGGGCCATGGCGTTGGTGATGTCGGTCGGCGGGGTCAGGTCCTTGATCTCGATGCGGTTGACCTTGACGCCCCAAGGCTCAGTCGCCGCGTCGATGACGTGCAGCAGGCGGGTGTTGATGCTGTCGCGCTGGCTCAGAACCTCGTCCAGTTCCATCGAACCGACCACGGTGCGCAGGTTGGTCATGCAGAGTTGCGAGATGGCATAGGGCAGATCGTCAACGCGGTAGGCGGCGCGTGCCGAGTCCATCACCTGAATGAAGACGATGCCGTCCACCTTCACCATCGCGTTGTCCTTGGTGATGACTTCCTGCGTCGGGACGTCCAGCACCTGTTCCATCATGTTCATGCGACGACCGACGCGCTCCACGAAGGGCGTCAGGAAGCCGATGCCGGGGCTCAGCGTCTTGGTGTATTTGCCGAAACGTTCAACCGTGAACTCACGTCCTTGCGGTACGATCTTGATAACGCTGAATAACAGCACGATCGCGAGCAGAAGAACGACCCCGGCGAAAATAGTAGCAAAGTCCATATGGAAACTCCCTTTGACGCGAGGTTACGCATCTCCATCGCACGGCGCTACCTAAACCGGACGCTCTGAGATCAGGGCTGAGCGGTTTCCAGCCTGTAGGTCGCCAAACGATCCGCAACATCCGCTTCAAGATCGCCATAGAACAGATTGTAAGGGCGAGCCTTTCTTCGATCCGACCAGCTGCCGCCGTCGCGGAAGGACTCCAGATTTGGCCAGCTGTGGCGCAGCAATCCGTCGCGGCATTGCGTCTTCACTTCGCGCGCCATCAGGGCTGGACGAGCGCCCCATTCCAGGCCTGTCGCATTGGTGGCGCCGCGATGCATTCTTTCCGGCACGGGTGCGGTGTCCGTCGTGCCGGTGGTGGGGTTGACGCACAGGCCCGCCCGACCGTTCAGCTCGATCAAACGGCCCTTGTCGTCCCAGATCAGGGCGCGCCGAAAACGCCTGCGTCCCGCCGAATCGTCGTTGTCGCCGACCTGTGACCAAGCCACGATGCAGTGCAGTTCCCGCCGCGTGGTGCAGGCGGGAATATTCTCCGGCACGCGATCCGCCGCGATGATCACATCCATCAGATAGGCGGCGACGAGGCGATCACGCAGCCTTGGGTCAGGCGAAATCCGGTCACGCAGCAGGCGGTCCAGCAGTTCTGCCCCCTGCTCCACCCCCGCCACTACGATGGGGCCGCTGGGGTGTCGGGTCAGCCAGTTGTCGAAGGCAGCCAGCACGTCTTGATAGGCAAACGCCCGTGCCTCTCGCGCATCATCGCGCAGGGTAAGGCGGGAATAGAGACTAGCCTGCCGATACAGCGGCGCACTGACGGCGCCCGCCCGCGCAAAAGGTCCGGCATAATTCGGCAGGACGACCCGGCGCAGATAGGCGTCGGAATCGGGATCACCGATGGGGCCGTTCCATTCCTTCCCGCCGTCAAAGGTGGTCGAATGGACGAAGAAGACCGCCGCATCGCCAGCGCCGTTTACGCGGGCCTCATACAGGGCCCAGGGCTTGCGCGTCGTATAGTCAGGCGCGGGCGGCGGTGCATAGGTCTGGAACGGAACCTGCGGGTCCAGACCCGCACGCAAGATGTCCCCACGCCAGACCGCGATGGCCGCCGTGAGGATGAACACCACGGCGAAACCCGCATAGCCGACCCATTGGCGGAAGGTCAGCTTGGGCAGCATCAGCGATACGGGTCCGATGTGGCCAGGAAGTCCTGGACGTAGCGACGCACGCCCTCTTCCAGCGGTGTGGATTGGCCTTCAAACCCGGCGGCGCGAATGCGGTCCATGCGGGCCTGGGTGAAATACTGATACCGGTCGCGGATCACTTCCGGCATGTCGATATAGGCGATCGACGCATCCTTGCCCGCCGCCGCAAAGGTGGCGCGCGCCAGATCTTCGAACGAGCGCTCCTGTCCCGAACCGGCATTGAAGATGCCCGACACTTCTGGTGACTGCAGCAGGAACTCGATGATGTCGACCACGTCATCGACATAGACGAAGTCGCGCAGTTGACCGCCGTCGGCATAGTTGGGGTTATGCGACTTGAACAGGCTGACCGTCTCACCCGCCGCAACCTTGGGCCAGATCTGGGCCACGACCGACTTCATCGTGCCCTTGTGACCTTCGTTGGGTCCATAGACGTTGAAGAACTTGAGTCCGGCCCACTGACTGGGCCCCTGTCCACGCTCAGCCTGTCGAACGGCAAACTGATCGAACAGCATTTTTGAATAGCCGTAGGCGTTTAGAGGGCGAAGCTGAGACAGAGACTCTGCGTCGTCGTCATCATTGAAGCCCGTTTCACCATCGCCATAGGTCGCGGCGGACGAGGCGTAGATCAGGCGGGCGTCGCGGATCGTGCACCAGTCCCACAACTCGCGAGACAGGGTGAAGTTGGTGCGCAGGATCAGGTCGGCGTCCGGTTCGGTCGTCGAGGAGATGGCGCCCATATGGACCACCGCCTCGATACGGTCGGCGTGGCGCTCCAGTTGCTCGAACAATTCCTCCGGCGACCAGAAGTCAGCGATGGGGTGTTTGGCCAGGTTCTTCCACTTGGACAGATCGGCGGTCTCCAGCCGGTCGCACACCACGACGTCATAGGCCGTCTCAGCCGTCAGCCGCGCCACGATGTTGGAGCCGATGAAACCGGCGCCGCCGGTCACCACGATCATTCTGGGCGTCATTGTGCCGAGCCAGTCATTTTTTCGATTGTACGGGTGGTGGAGAACCCGTCCTTGAAATCCGCCAGACGGACGACGCCGCCCCAGCTTTCCACCAGATCGCCGCCGACGACGCCTTCACGCGTATAGTCCGATCCCTTGATCAGCACATCGGGCCGCAGCCGTTCGATCAGGGCGATTGGGGTCGGATCGCCGAAACTGGTCACCCGATCCACGCTGCTGAGGCCGCCGATGACGACAGCACGGCTGTCCAGATCATTGACCGGTCTGCCCTCGCCTTTCAGCACCTTGACAGAGGCGTCGGTGTTCAACGCCACCACCAGCCGGTCGCACCAGCTGCGGGCCTGGGCCAGATAGGCGACGTGGCCCCGGTGCAGAATGTCGAAACAGCCGTTGGTGAAGCCGACCTTCAGGCCCTGACGCTTCCAAGCCTCGACCTCGGCCGCCAGTTCGTCCAGCGGCGTGACCTTGGCCTGGGCGGCCACGGAGTGCTGGCTCAGTTCTGCATCGATCAGTTCGGTTGGCGTGACGACGGCGGTGCCGGATTTGCCGACCACAACGCCAGAAGCCAGAATGGCGAACTGCACCGCTGTCTCCAGCGATGCGCCTGCGCCCAGCGCCAGCCCCAGCGACGCCAGAACCGTGTCGCCTGCACCGGAGACGTCATAAACTTCGCGAGCACGGCCGGGGAAATGCTGCACCGAGCCGTCACGGCGCGCCAGGCTCATGCCCTTGCCGGCGCGCGTGACAATGATGGCGCGCGCCGTTGTCTGGGCCAGAAGTGCAGCCAGAGCCGCTTCGATCTCGGCATCGGTGTCGACAGGGAGGCCGGTGGCTCCTGACAATTCCGAGGCGTTGGGCTTAATCACATCGACCGCGCCGTACCGGGCGAAGTCACGCCCCTTGGGATCAACAATGACCGGCGCACCATTGGCTCTGGCGACAGCAAGTGCAGCTGAGATCAGGTCATCACTGACCACACCCTTTGCGTAATCAGATAGAAGTATCGCCGAAACATCAGAAAATGCGTTAGATTCTGAAATCGACACCGGCGCCGCGTCATGATCAAGGCGCAGCAACTGCTGCCCTGCGGCGACGAAGCGCGTCTTGACGATGGTGGCGGCGCCGGACGGACGGCTGATGAAGTCGGAAATCCGGTCTTCCGCCGCGATCAGGTCACTCAGTTCAGCGCCCGCTGGGTCTTCACCCGCGATGGCGCCCAACTGGGCCAGACCGCCCAGCGCGGCGACGTTGCGAGCGACGTTTCCCACGCCGCCAGGCATGGCGACGGTGCGGCGCGCGTGCAGGACCGGGATCGGCGCCTCTGGCGAGATGCGGTTGACCTCGCCATAGACATACCGATCCAGCATCAGATCGCCGACGCAGGCGATCTTCAGGTCACGCACGCGCTCCAGCAGCTTCTGCAGGGCGCCCAGGTCGAGGGTGTCAGACATAGGCCCGACCTAGAGGATTTAGGCCGCTGACGCCACCGGCGCCTTGACGCCGATCTTGATGGCCAGATCGTCAAAGGCGATCAGTTGCGCCGCCAGTTCCTCAAACCTGTCCAACGGCACCATGTTGGGGCCGTCCGACGGGGCGTTGTCGGGGTCTTCGTGCGTTTCCAGGAAGACAGCGTCGACGCCGACCGAGACGGCGGCGCGGGCCAGCACCGGAACGAACTCGCGCTGGCCGCCCGACGACGTGCCCTGCCCGCCCGGCTGTTGCACGCTGTGGGTTGCGTCGAACACGACCGGGCAGCCGATGTCGCGCAGCACCGGCAGCGCGCGCATATCGCTGACGAGGGTGTTGTAGCCGAAGCTGGCGCCCCGCTCGCACGCCATGACGTTCGGGTTGCCCGCGCCGACAACCTTGGCGATGACGTTCTTCATGTCCCAGGGAGCCAGGAACTGGCCCTTCTTGATATTGATCCCCTTGCCCGTGGCGGCGGCGGCCAGCAACAGGTCGGTCTGGCGGCTGAGGAAGGCCGGGATCTGCAGCACATCGACGACTTCACCCACCGGTCCGCACTGGGCCTCGGAGTGAACGTCAGTCAGGGTCGGCAGGCCGGTGACCTCACGGATTTCGGCAAAGATCGGCAATGCGTCCTTCAGGCCGATGCCGCGCGCGGCGCTGGCGCTGGTGCGGTTGGCCTTGTCGAAGCTGGTCTTGTAGATGATCCCGGCGTTCAGCCGTTCGCCGATTTCTTTCAACCTGTGGGCCGTCTCCAGCGCGTGCTGGCGGCTTTCCATCTGGCAGGGACCGGCGATAAAGACGATTCTTGCTCCGCCGCCGATGACGACAGGCGTCCGAAGACCTTCGGACAACGTAATGACGGCGTTGGGTCGGCTCACGAGGCGGCTCTCTTGCGAATGACGTTATGGATGCGGCCTTTGCCGCAAGGATGAGGCCATCAGGTGGCGCTCTTAAGGGAAGAGTTCAAGCTATCATGCAGGCGCCCCGCGTGACCACCAAGCCCGTCATCCTCTGGTTTCGTCGCGATCTGCGGCTGCAGGATAATCCCGCCTTGAACCGTGCGGTCGAGACGGGGCGACCGATCCTGCCTGTGTTCATTCACGATGAGGGTGCGCAACGGCCTCTGGGCGGGGCTTCGCGCTGGTGGCTGGATAAGTCGCTGAGAGCGCTGGCGAGCGATCTGGAGGCACGGGGGGCAGGACTGATTCTGCGCCGTGGCGATTCGCTGGCGGTGCTGCAGCAGTTGATTGCGGAAACCGACGCCGATTCCCTGTTCCTGAACCGCAGTTTCGAACCTGCTGGTTTCGAACGCGACGCCGATATCGCCCATGCGTTGCAGTCGGACGGCGTGTCCTGTCATGGCTTCAACGGCTCCCTGCTATGCCCGCCGGGATCGGTGCTGAACGGCTCGGGCCAGCCCTACAAGGTGTTCACGCCCTTCATGAAGGCGCTGCTGGGCAAGTTTGAACCGCCCCAAGGATTGGAGCCGCCCGCACGGATCGTCACCCCGAAAATCACCAGTGATGTTCTGGATGATTGGCGACTTCATCCCCGGCGTCCCGACTGGTCCGGCGGGTTCGACTGGGCGCCGGGCGAGGCAGGGGCGCTGGATAATCTGTCGGCCTTCACCAACGGCGGGCTGAAGACCTACAGCCACGGCCGCGATATTCCGGGCCGCGCCGACACAAGCCGCCTGTCACCCCACCTGCATTGGGGTGAAATCAGCCCTTGGCGGGCCGTCCGTGAAGTGCGCGCCGCATCCTCCCAAGGGCGTGTTCCAGTTGCAGAAGCCGAAAAGTTTGTCGCCGAGATCGTGTGGCGCGATTTCTCGGCGCACCTGCTGCACCACTTCCCCTTCATCGAAACCCGGGCCTTCCGACCGGAGTATGACGCCATGCCCTGGCGGGATGATGCAGCGGCGTTGGAGGCCTGGCGACGCGGCCAGACGGGCTATCCCTTGGTCGACGCCGGAATGCGTCAACTGTGGACGACGGGCTGGATGCACAATCGAGTGCGGATGGTCGTGGCCTCCTTCCTGGTCAAACACCTGATGATCGACTGGCGCGACGGCGAGGCCTGGTTCTGGGACACGCTGGTGGACGCCGATCTGGCCAGCAATGTGCAGAACTGGCAGTGGGTGGCGGGTTCCGGCGCCGACGCCGCTCCCTATTTCCGCATCTTCAACCCGACGGCCCAAGGGCAGAAGTTCGACGCCGACGGCGCCTATGTGCGGCGCTGGGTTCCCGAACTGCGCCGCCTGCCCGCCAAATGGCTTCAGGTCCCGTGGACTGCGCCGAATGAGATCTTGCGGGATGCCGGGGTGCGATTGGGCGACACCTATCCCAGGCCTGTGGTGGATCACGACGTGGCACGCGCGCGGGCGCTGGATGCGTTGAAAACCGTGTCGAGACGGGGCGATGACCATAGCGACCGCGATTGACCCTATGGCAAATTAACGGGACACCTCCTGTCAGAGGCCGCTGTAGCCGTCAGGCGACAGATCTTGTGCAACCGGCGTTGAGCAGACCATGAAACCCTTGATCTCGACCGATGAACTGGCGGCTGTACTGGGCGCGCCGGACTTGCGTGTGATTGACGGGAGTTGGCATCTGGACGGGCGCGACGCCGCCGCCCAGTTCGCAGAGGCGCATATTCCGGGCGCGGTCTTTTTTGATCTTGAGGCCGTGTCGGACGCCGACACCCCCCTGCCCCATATGCTTCCAGCGCCGGAAGCTTTCGCCGCCTCGGTCGGGGCGCTGGGCGTCAGTGCGGATGATCATATCGTCGTCTATGACACGGCAGGCCTGTTCTCGGCGGCCCGTGTCTGGTGGATGTTCAGAACCATGGGCGCCCGCCGGGTTCAGGTGCTGGACGGCGGCTTGCCCAAATGGCTGGCCGAGGGGCGGTCCGTGACGGCCGATGCAGCCCAGCCGGTGACGGCGGTGTTTACGTCCGATTTCAAAGCCGAAGCCGTCGTTGACGCTGAGCAGGTGCAAACCGCTCTGGACGCCCAGGCCCAGGTCGTCGATGCACGCGGCGCACCGCGGTTCCGGGGCGAGGCCGCCGAGCCGCGCCCCGGCGTGCGGGCCGGACATATGCCCGGCGCGATCAACCTGCCCTACAATCGCCTGCTGAACGACGACGGCACTTTGAAGCGTGGCGACGCCCTGGCTCAGGCGTTCACTGATGCGGGCGTTGATGTCCCCAAGCCGGTGACCACCACCTGCGGATCAGGCGTCACCGCCGCCATTCTCAGCCTTGGGCTGGCTGAGTTGGGCCAGCCCTCGCAACTCTACGACGGCTCCTGGGCTGAATGGGGTAGCCGCGCCGACACGCCGGTGACGACGGGCTGAGATCAGGCGGAAACGGACGCCGCTGCCTGCTCGGCGCCCTCATCCTCGGGATCATTGTCTTCGCCGCGTGAGACGATGGTGGCCAAGGCCAGATCGCCGGTGACGTTCAACGTGGTGCGGCACATGTCCAGGAAGCGATCGACGCCCAGGATCAGGCCTATGCCTTCCGGCGGCACGCCGACCATGACCAGGATCATCGCCACGACCGGCAGAGAGCCGGCAGGCACGCCCGCTGTACCGACACCGCCCAGAATGCAGACCAGCATCACGATGAACTGCTGCATCAGGGTCAATTCGATGCCGAAGAACTGGGCAAGGAACAGCACGGTCACCCCCTCGAACAGGGCCGTGCCGTTCTGATTGGCGGTGGCGCCGACCGTCAGGACGAAGCGGGCGATTTTTCGCGGCAGGTGAAGCTGCTGTTCCGCCGCGCGCAGGGCGAAGGTCAGGGAGGCGTTGGACGAGGCGGTCGAGAAGGCCACGATCATCGGCTCTCGCACGCCGCGGAAGAAGGCGATGGGCGACATGCCGCCCAGGAACCAGACAGCCAGCGGATAGACGACGAACATGTGGATCGCCATGGCGCCCACTGCGACCGCGACATAGGCGGCCAGCCGGATCAACAGCTCGAAGCCAAACAGGGCAGCCAGGTTGAACATCAAACAGGCGATGGCCAGGGGGGCCAGTCTGATGAAGAGGTTGATCAGCTTCATCGTAATCTCGAACAGGCCCTGAACCACCTCCTGCAGCCGGTCCGTCGCGGGTGATTTGGCCATCACCAGACCGACGCCGAAGAACAGGGCGAAGACCATCACCGGCAGGATCGCGTTCTCCGCTGCGGCGGTGAAGACGTTGGAGGGCACAAGCTCCAGGAAGAAATCACCCAGGGAAATGCTGGTCGGTGCGCTGTTGACGATGCTTGCGGCGCCCGCCTTGCCCTGATCCAGCAGGGACTGGGCCAGGACCGGATCGACGCCGCGTCCGGGCTGGAACAGATTGACCATGCCCATGCCGATGACGACCGCGATGCCGGAAATCACGATGGTCAGCAGAAGCGTCTTCAGACCCGTTCGACCCAGCGACGCCAGATCGCCCATCTCGGCGACCCCCATGACCAGGGCCGAGAACAGCAGCGGGATCACCATCATGAACAACAGGCGCAGGAAGACCTGGCCAATCGGGCCGGTGACGTTCGCGGTCAGCCACTGCACCCAGCCGACATCCCCGCCGACGGCGAGGTGAACCAGAAGGCCAGTGCTGAGACCCAGGCTGAAGCCAATCAGCATCTGCCAGTGAAGCGGGAGCTTTCCGCGTTTCGTCTCCGTCATCTTTCCTCCTGAGGAAAAGGTGCCAGTGTCAGCGCCTACCGGATCGGCAACCCATAGATCAGGCCCGGCGGTTGGGCGTTCCATTGGGCGTTCAGGCCGCGTTCCAGCTTCAGCGGCGACTGCGGCCCCAGATTGCGGTCGAAGATTTGTCCATAGTTGCCGGTGGCGCGCACGGCGTTCGCGCCCCAGGTCTTGGGCAGACCCAGCATGGCGCCATAGTCGCCCTCGACGCCCAGCAGGCGGCGCACGCGTGGATCGCGAGAATCCTTGGCCTGAGCCTCGGCATTTTCGCGGGTTACACCCAGTTCTTCAGCCAGGATCACAGCATTCAGCGTCCAGCGCACAACCGAGGCCCAGCGTTCGTCGCCCGCCTTGACGACCGGCCCCAACGGCTCCTTGGACACCACGTCGGACAGGATGGCGTGCTCCTGCGGATTGGTCAGGGTCGTGCGGGCGGCGGCCAGGGCCGAGATGTCGGCGCTGAAGGCGTCGCAGTCCTCGCGTGCATAGGCGTCTCGGGCCGCCTCTTCGGTCGCCAGGACGACCGGGCGATAGTCCACGCCGCGCGAGCGGAAGAAGTCGTCGGCGTTCGCCTCTGCGGTAGAACCGGACTGCACGCAGACACGGGCGCCGTTCAACTCGGTGGCGCTGGCCAGATTGAGCGATCGCCGCACCAGGAAGCCCTGGCCGTCGTAATAGTTGATGCCCGCGAAGATGAAGCCCTCGCCCGCGTCGCGTGTCATGGTCCAGGACGAGTTGCGCCACAGCACATCCACACGCCCGTCATTCAGAGCCTTGAACCGGTCCCCCGCCGACAGGGGCACGAAACGCACCGCATCGCCGTCGCCCAGAATGGCGGCGGCCAGGGCGCGGCAGAAGTCGGCGTCAAAGCCGCGCCACTGTCCGCGATTGTCGGTATAGGCGAAGCCGACCAGCCCCTGATGCACGCCGCAGTTCAGACGGCCGCGCTGCTTGATCGCCGTCAGGACCGGGCTTTGCGGCAAATGGCCTGCCGCCGTCGTGTCGGTTTCAGGCGCAGGCGCCTGTCGGCTGCAGGCCGCCGCCAGCAGCAGGGCCGTCATCGCTCCAATCGTCCAGCACCGCATCGCGTAAACTCTCCCTCCGCCGCTTGCGCCCGGCAGAGTTTAGAGGCCTTTAGGTCCTGATCCGCAACCCATCGGAGAGGTCATGTCGCCGCACACAGATCGCACCCGCCTGATCGCCTCCGCGACGCGACGGGGGCAAGGGCGCCGCCCGGTGAACCCGCCAATCGAACGTGCCTCGACCATGCTCAGTGACACAGCGGACGCCATGCGCCACGGCGCCGACGGCCCTGTTTATGGATTGGAAGGCACGACGGCGGCGCGGGAACTGCGCGCGGCACTGGCTGATCTGGAGGGCGGCGCGCAGGCGTTTCTGGTTCCATCCGGGCTGGCGTCCGTGACTGTGCCTGTGCTGGCCCTGACGCGGCCGGGCGATGAGATCATCACGACCGACGCTGTCTATGGCCCGACGCGACGGTTCCTGAGCCGCTATCTGGCGGCGCGCGGCGTGACGACCCGGTTCCTGCCTGCGGGCGCCGACGCAGATGCGATCATCGCGGCTATCGGGGAGCAGACGCGGCTGGTGCTGATGGAATCGCCCGCATCCCTGACCTTTGAAATGGTCGATGTGGCCAAGGTCGCGGACGCCTGTCGGTCACGCGGCGTCCTGACGGTGCTGGACAACACCTGGGCTGCGGGACTGGCATTCAAGCCTCTGACGCATGGGGTGGATGTCAGTGTTCAGGCCCTGACCAAATACGCCGCCGGACATTCGGATGTGCTGATCGGCGGCATCGTCGCCAATGAGGCGCGGTTGATCCGGGCTATCGGCGACGCCATCGAGGACATGGGCTGGCACGTGTCGCCAGACGACGCCTGGCTGACCCTGCGGGGCCTGCGCACCCTGCCGCTGCGCTATGCCGAACAGGGACGCTCGGGATTGCAGGTGGCCGAGTGGCTGCAGGCGCGGCCGGAGGTGTCGCGGGTGTTTTATCCGCCCCTGCCCGGCTCGGTCGGACATGATCTGTGGGCGCGCGACTTCACAGGCGGCGCCTCGCTGATGGGCGTGGTGATGAAGGGCGGCGATGCAGCGGCGGGCCAGCGTTTCCTCGACACCCTAAGTCTGTTCGGTCTGGGCTATTCGTGGGGCGGGTTCGAAAGCTTGGCCACGCATGAGACGCATCAGATGGCCTATCGCGATCACCCCACGCCTTTGGAGGGCGAACTGGTCCGCTTCCACATCGGGCTGGAAGACCCCGCCGATCTGATCGCCGATCTGGAGCGGGGTCTGGCGGCCTTCGAGGGCTGATCAGGCGGGCATGGCGCGGTCCAGAATGGTGCTGGTGTCGATGACGGCGTCATGAGCGCCGTAAGCCGACCCCCGATCCGTCAGGCGTAGACGGCAGAAGGCTTCGGCTGAAGGATTGTCCCACGCCAGCAGGATTGCCGCCTGAGCCGCCAGCGCCAGACGTTCGACCACCAGCCGCGCGCCCGCCTCATGCGCCGTTTCAAACGACAGGCCGTCCAGCCAGGTGTCATAGTCGGCATCGCGTCCGCGCTGACCGTCGAGGAAGCTGCGCAGCGCCTCTACGGACTGCGGCTCACGCCCCATGGCGCGCAGGACGTCCAGGGCGATGACATTGCCAGACCCTTCCCAGATCGCGTTCAGCGGCGACTGCCGGAACAGGCGCGGCATGGGCCCCGTCTCGACATAGCCCGCTCCGCCCAGGCTCTCCATCGCCTCATAGACAAAGCCCGGCGCGCGCTTGCACACCCAGTATTTGGCGATGGGCGTCAGCAGGCGCCCCAGAGCATCGTCTTCGTCAAAGGTCTGGGCCAACCGCAGGCCCATGGCCGTCGCCGCCTCGCTGTCGACCGCCAGATCAGCCAGCACCGCCGCCATCATCGGCTGGTCGATCAGACGTTTCTGGAAGACTGAGCGATGCGCTGCGTGCCAGACCGCCTGCGCCAATGCGCCACGCATTTGTTGCGCCGACCCCAGCACGCAATCCAGCCGCGTATGCTGAACCATGCGGATGATGGTGGCGACGCCGCGCCCTTCCGGCCCGACGCGTTGGGCCAATGCGCCGTGATATTCGATTTCAGACGAGGCGTTGGACTTGTCGCCCATCTTGTCCTTCAGCCGCATGACGCGGAAGCCGGCGTTACGCTGACCATCCGGCGTCCAGCGCGGGACCAGGAAACAGGTCAGGCCGCCTTCGGCATAGGCCAGCGTCAGGAAGGCGTCGGACATGGGCGCCGAACAGAACCATTTGTGGCCGGTCAAAGCATACCAGCCCGCCTCCCCGGTCGGTTCGGCCCGCGTCGTGTTGGCGCGCACGTCCGAGCCGCCCTGTTTCTCGGTCATGGCCATGCCGATGGTGACGCCTGCCTTTTCAGAAGCAGGACGAACCGCTGGATCATAACGCCCAGACTGAACGCGCGGCGTCCATTCTGCGGCGACCGAAGGCTCCACCTCCAGCGCGGCGACCGAGGCATAGGTCATGGTCATTGGACAGGTCGTGCCAGAGTCCGCCTGCCCGGTCATGAACAGGGTCGCAGCGTGCGCCACATGGCCCGTGGGCGTGTTGTTCCAGGCGACTGAGGCGAAACCTGCCTCAAGTCCCAGGTGCATCAACTGATGATAGGTCGGGTGAAACGTCACTTCGTCGATGCGACGACCATAGTGGTCGAAGGTATCCAGCACCGGCGGATTGCGATTCGCCTGAACGCCCCAGCCGATGACCTCAGCCGAGCCGCATCGCGCGCCCAGTTGGTCCAGACGTGCTGCGTGCTGGCCGCCGCCCGCCTTGCCGACCGCATCCTTCAATGCCCGGTCGCCCGAGAACAGATTGACGCCCTCCAGCGGCGGCGGCTGGTTCAGGACCTCGTGCGTATCCAGGTGATCGATGGGCCGAAGGGCGGACATGGGCGTCTCCGTCTGCGAAGCGGTGACGATAGGCCATGAAAAAGGGCCGCGCCAATCGGCACGGCCCAAGGTTCAGGTTGAGAGGATCTGAAGCGGCTTAGAACTTCACGTTCAGGCGCGCGAACAGCTTGTTGTCGTTGTAGTCGTCTTGATAGACGCCCGCGTAACCGACCTCGACATTGGTGCGGTCGTTGGCCTGGATGTTGACGCCCAGACCGGTCAGCAGCGCATCCTGGCCGATGTTGGCGCCCGCGACCTGGAAGATCGGGCCATCAGCGAACTTGGCGCGGAACTCCGGGCCGTCATCGTTGAAGTCGTGGCTCCAGGCCAGATGCGTGACCGCGGTCAGCGTGGGACGGCCAGCGCCTTCCGACAGCACCGTCTGGGTGCGGAAGCCTGCGGTGACCAGATCGGCGACCTGCTCGACGCGACCAGACAGAGCGGCATCACCGCCAACCTCAGCAACATCGGCATGATAGTCGACGCGGGTGTAGTTGGCGTATGGCTCGATCGTGCTGGCGCCGAACGAGGCGCGCCAGGCGATCTCGCCGTAAGCCTGCCAGCCCTTGCCGTCGTAATGGCCGGTCAGCTGGTTGTTGAACTGGTTCAACGCAGCGGTGCGGTTGGTGCGCAGGTTGGCGTCGATCCACGATCCGCCGACGCGCAAGGCGAAGGCGCCCGCATTCATGCCGCCGTAGAGGCCGATATGCTGGCTACGGGCGGTGCCGCTGGAGCGCAGGCTGTTGGTGGTGATCTCCGTGCGGGTTTCACCGACTGCCAGACCCAGGTGAGCGCGGCCGGACCACTCCTTCTCCAGACCGGCCAGATAGCCGGTGGAGTCGGCGCGGTAGCCCGCCAGTTCGTTGTCGCCATCGAACTCGCCATTGCCGAAGACGCCGGAAGCCCAGGCGTTGACGCCGCGGCCCTCGGTTTCATTGGCGGCGGCGCCGCGTCCGCGTTGCAGTATGGCGTCGCGGATATAACGGCTGTCCGACACCGCGACACCGCCGAGCGAGGCG
>NZ_JABAZW010000134.1 GCF_018608325.1 Brevundimonas sp.
GCCGCGTTTCTCGGTCGCCATCGGCGGCTCGGGCAATGTGCGGTTCGGCGGGACGACCGGCGATCTGGACGTCTCAATCGCAGGCTCGGGCAATGTGAATGTCGGCGCCGCGACAGGCCAGGTCAAACGCTCGGTTGTCGGCTCCGGGACCCTGAACATCGGGCGCTAAGACCCGAACTCTCCGCCGCGAGAGGAAGGCCCCCGGTCGTGGAACCCCGGGGGCCTTTTTCGTGTCCGCGGCACAGTGGGCGCCAGACATGAAAAAGCCCCGGCGGATCGCTCCGCCGGGGCTTTCTGCATCTAAAACCCGAAGGTCTTACATCGAGGCGTTCTTGGCCACGCCCTTGAAGCCGGTCAGGACACGCGTGATCGCGGGGACGCCCAGGTTGGCGCCAGCGCGGTCGCGAGCTTGCAGACCGCCGCCGAAGGCGTAACGGACGTTGAACGACCAGGTGTCGACGTCGACCGAGTCGATGTCAGCGCGCGTGTAGGCGGCGCCGACCGAGAACGGGGTGTCCTTGATTTCGTACTCGGCGCCGACGCCGTAGGTCCAGGCGTCAACGCTGCCGCCCGTGATGTCGACGTTGTTGTAGCTGACGCCAGCGTTCAGGCGCAGGTTCGGCAGGACGTAGTAGGCAGCGTCGCCGCCGACGGTCCAGACGTTGCCGATGCTGGTGTCGCTCCAGGCGACAGCGCCGGTCAGGGTGGCGTTGGCCAGGTACTTCTGGGCTTCAGCGCCGACGGTCCAGACGGTGTCGCCCGTGCCGATGGTGTTGGCGGCGACGAAGGCGCCGGCGCGGACGTCCGAGGTCCACAGCTTGGTGCCGTGAGCAGCCAGCATGGCCGAGGTGTCGTCGGTGCCCAGAGCCTTGGTGTAGTCGACAGCGCCGTTCAGGGTCACGGTCCAGTCTTGGACGGGCAGGGCGACGGTGCCGTCGACCGACCAGACGTCAGCAGCAGCCTTGAAGCCGTCTGCGTCGATCGACGGGTTCGTGTAGGAGACGGCGACCGAACCGATGGCGTCTTGAGCGAAAGCCGGAGCGGCGATCAGGGTGGCGGCGGCGGCCGTCGCGAGGAGGATCGTCTTCATTGTTCTTTTTCCTTAGCAGTCTGTGCCCCGGAGGGGAGCCGGGGAGGGCGCTGCTATCAGGACCCGGACGATTCCGGCATGAAACCGCCGTTAGATTAAGCACTTGCAACAGTACTGTGACGGTTCGGCCACGGGTTGTGTCTGCAATGTGTCACGCTCGCGGAGGACTTGGGGCAAGGGGTTAACGGGCGGCAATTCGCCGGTCATATAAGGAAGTCCTTATGTGATTGACGGCGAAGCTGATCTGCGGTCATCTGCAATTGTCGTGGTCTGCACGCGGTCTTCGGGGCGCGTGTAGCTAAGAGGGAAGCCGGTGTGAAACCGGCGCTGCCCCCGCAACTGTAAGCGGCGAGTCGAGGGTCCATATCGTGTCACTGGCGTTCCGGCGCCGGGAAGGCCGGGTCCGAGATGTCGACCCGTGAGCCAGGAGACCTGCCCCGACAGATAACGTCCTCCGGCGGGGTGCCCGGTCAGGCCGCTAGTGCGCCGCCGGACCCGTGTGTCCGCGTGGGCGTTCGCGCGTTCCTGTTCGAGACCTGGCCACAACACAGGTTTCAGACATGCACCGCCAAATCGCCCGGCTGGCGACCCACGCCCTTCACCGCATCAGCCCCAGGCGTGAGCTGGAGACGACGCCGGGGGGCGCAAAGCGCCATGCGGCCTCGCTGCTGTCCGCCGCGGCTGATCTGGGCGGCCTGATGAACATGGCGCAGGACAGCAGGACTGCGCGCGATGAGGCGTCACGCACATGAGCGTCACCCTGATCGACATGGTGTTCCCCGGGGACGCCAATCACCACGGCACTTTGTTTGGCGGCGTCGGCCTGGCGCATCTGGACAAGGTGGCCTTTCTGGCGGCGGCGCGTCATGCGCGACGGCCGACCGTGACCGCCAGCTGCGAGCGGATCGACTTCGCCGCTCCGGCCCGGATCGGAGAGATGGTCGAGGCCACCGGGCGCGTCGTGCGCGTCGGGCGGACCTCAATGGGCGTGGAGGTGGATCTGTGGGCTGAGGCGCCGGTCAGCGGCGAGCGTCGGCTGTGCACGCGGGGCGTCTTCAATATGGTGGCGCCGCGCCAGGACGGGCAGGGCGACCTGCCGCCTCTGCCGGCCAACGGTCAGAACGAAGGCGACGGCTGGCTCCGGGCGGTGGAGATGGTGTTCCCTGCCTGGACCAATCACTACGGCACCCTGTACGGCGGCGACGCCCTGAAGCTGATGGGCAAGGCCGCCTTTGTCTGCGCCACCAAGGAGGCGCGGGCGGTCATGGTCATGGCGGCGTCCAATCGCATAGACTTCGCAGAGTCTATAAGAGAGGGGGACATGATCGAACTGGCGTCGCGCGCCACCAAGATCGGACGCTCCTCCATAACCATAGAGGTCGAGCTGTGGTCCGAAGCGCTGCTGACCGGCGAACGCCGTCGCTCTGCCGTCGCAGAATTCGTCATGGTGGCGGTCGATGAGGCGGGCAGGTCGAGCCCTATCCAAAGACCCGAAAACAGCCCGCCGGGACACGGTTTCGCCGCTTGACGAAATCGGAATCGGTAGGCATAAGCCACCACTCTTGTTGGACCGGCTGTGCACTTCGGTGCAGACGCGGTTCGCAAGAACGACCTAAGTCACTGTTCTTTGCAGCTTCTTGGGATTTCACGGCCTTCGCGGGCAACTGCGTGGGCCGCTCGTTTTTGCGGATTTGCGTTTCCTGAGGGCTTTTGCCCGAAGGCCTCTGGTCTTTGAAATAGTTCACAGGGACGCGGTCCTCCGACCGCATTGGAAGTTAGCACCGATATGGATCAAAGCATCCGCATCAGGCTCAAGGCCTTTGATCACCGCGTCCTCGATTTCTCGACGCGCGAGATCGTCAATACAGCCAAGCGCACCGGCGCGACCGTTCGCGGTCCGATTCCGCTGCCGACCCTGATCGAAAAGTTCACCGTGAACCGCTCGCCGCACGTCGATAAGAAGTCGCGTGAGCAGTTTGAAATCCGCACGCACAAACGCGTGCTCGACATCGTCGACCCCACCCCGCAGACCGTGGACGCGCTCATGAAGCTCGACCTGTCCGCTGGCGTGGACGTCGAGATCAAGATTTAAAGTAGAAAGAGGCGGGATCCGATGCGCACGGGCGTGATCGCCAAGAAGCTGGGCATGACCCGCGTGTTCGCCGAAGACGGCGCGCACGTACCGGTCACTGTGCTGCAGCTCGACGGCTGCCAAGTCGTCGGCCAACGTACCCAGGAGCGTGACGGCTACGTCGCTCTCCAGCTGGGCGCTGGCACCAAGAAGGCCAAGAACACGGCTAAGGCTCAACGCGAAACCTTCGCGAAGGCCCAGGTCGAACCCAAGGCCTATGTCACCGAGTTCCGCGTTGACGCGGACGGTCTGCTGGACGTGGGCGCCGAGATTTCGGCTGAACACTTCCTGGTCGGCCAGAAGGTGGACATCCAAGGTGAAACCATCGGTAAGGGTTTCGCCGGCGCCATGAAGCGCTGGAACTTCGGCGGCCTTCGCGCCACGCACGGTGTGTCGATTTCGCACCGCTCGCATGGTTCGACCGGTCAACGCCAAGATCCAGGCCGCACCTTCCGCGGCAAGAAGATGGCTGGCCACTACGGTGCTGAAACCGTCACCACTCAGAACCTGACCGTCGTCCGCGTGGACGCCGAGCGTGGCCTGATCCTGATCAAGGGCGCTGTCCCCGGTCATGACGGCAGCTACGTCAAGGTTCGTGACGCCATCAAGAAGGCCCGTCCGGCTGAGGCCCCGTTCCCGGGCGCCGTCAAGTCGTCGAAGGCTGCTGCTCAACCCGCATCGACCCCGGCTGAAGAAGCCTCGGTGGAAGCGACCGAAGGCGGTGAAGCGTAATGAAACTCTCTGTCATCAAACTCGACGGCAAGGCTGCTGGCGACCTGGAACTGTCGTACGCCGTTTTCGGCATCGCTGACATCCGCGGCGACATCCTGGCCCGCACCGTGAACTGGCAACTGGCCAAGCGCCGCGCCGGTACGCACAAGGTTCAAACCCGCAACGAGAACTCTCGTACGGGCAAGAAGATGTACAAGCAAAAGGGCACCGGCGGCGCTCGTCACGGTTCGCGCCGTGCACCGCAGTTCGTCGGCGGCTCGCGTGCCTTCGGTCCGGTCGTTCGCGACCACGGCTTCTCGCTGCCGAAGAAGATCCGCGCGCTTGCTCTGCGTCACGCCCTGTCCTCCAAGGCGAAGTCCGGCGACCTGATCGTCGTCGACAGCGTCTCGGTCAAGGAAGCCAAGACGGCCTCGCTGCGCGAGACCTTCGGCAAGCTGGGTTGGACCAAGGCTCTCATCATCGCGGGTCCGGAAGTCGACACGAACTTCGGCCTGGCCGCACGCAACATCCCGCACATCGACGTGCTGCCGAACGCCGGCCTGAACGTCTATGACATCCTGCGGGCTGAAAAGCTGGTGCTGACCAAGGCCGCTATCGAGGCGATCGAAGCCCGCTTCAGCGATAAGGAAGCTGCGTAATGGCTGCTCAACCTACCGCCAAGCACTACGACACCATCCTGGCTCCGGTGATCACCGAGAAGGCCACGATCCTGTCGGAGCAGAACAAGGTTGTCTTCCGCGTTGCGGACACGGCCTCCAAGGACGAGATCGCTGCTGCGGTCGAAAGCCTGTTCAAAGTCAACGTCGTCAAGGTCAACACCCTGGTTCAAAAGGGCAAGACCAAGCGCTTCCGGGGTATCCTCGGCCGTCGCGTCGACATCAAAAAAGCTATCGTGACGCTGGCCGAAGGCCAGTCGATCGATGTGACCACGGGGCTCTGATCAGATGGCCTTGAAAACCTACAATCCGACTTCGCCGGGCCGTCGCGCCCTCGTGCTGGTCGACCGTTCGGAACTCCACAAGGGCCGTCCGGAAAAGTCGCTGACCGAAGGCCTGACCAAGTCGGGCGGACGTGGCCAGGGCGGTCGCATCGCGGTCCGTTTCCGTGGTGGCGGCGCCAAGACCCTGTACCGCAAGATCGACTTCAAGCGTCGTAAGTGGGACATGGTCGGCACGGTCGAGCGTCTGGAATATGACCCCAACCGTACGGCTTTCATCGCTCTCGTGACCTACGAAGACGGTGAAAAGACCTACATCATCGCGCCGCAACGCCTTAAGGCTGGCGACACGGTGATCGCGGGCGAAAAGACCGACGTGAAGCCTGGCAACGCCATGCCGCTGCGTTCGATGCCGGTGGGTACGATCATCCACAACATCGAAATGAAGCCCGGCAAGGGCGCTCAACTGGCCCGTTCGGCTGGCGCCTACGCCCAGCTGGTCGGTCGCGATCAGGGCTACGCCCAGATCCGTCTCGGCTCGGGCGAGCTGCGCATGGTCCTGGACGGCTGCATCGCCACTGTGGGCGCGGTTTCGAACCCCGACCACATGAACCAGAACCTGGGCAAGGCCGGTCGTAAGCGTCACATGGGCTGGCGTCCGCACGTTCGCGGCGTCGCCATGAACCCGATCGATCACCCGCATGGTGGTGGTGAAGGCCGGACCTCTGGTGGTCGCACCCCGGTTACGCCGTGGGGCAAGGACACCAAGGGCACTCGTACCCGCAAGAACAAGGCTACGGACAAGTACATCATCCGTACCCGCCACGTTAAGAAGGCTCGCTAAGAATGGCCCGCTCCTCCTGGAAAGGCCCGTTTGTCGACGGGTATCTGCTCAAGAAGGCCGACGCCGTTCAAACGTCGGGCCGCAAGGATGTGATCAAGACCTGGTCGCGTCGTTCCACCATCCTGCCGCAGTTCGTCGGTCTGACGTTCGGCGTCCATAACGGTCAGAAGCACGTTCCCGTGTCGGTCTCGGAAGAGATGGTCGGCATGAAGTTCGGCGAGTTCGCCCCGACCCGGAACTTCCCGGGTCACGCGGCGGACAAGAAGGCCAAAAGGAAGTAACCGATGGCCCAGACCAAGAACACCCGTCGGGTCGCCCCGACCGAGGCCCGCGCCAAGCTGGTCAACGTGCGCATCAGCCCGCAAAAGCTGAACCTGGTGGCCGCTTCGATCCGCGGCATGCCGGTCCAGAAGGCGCTGAACGAGCTGGAATTCAGCCGTAAGCGCATCGCTGGCGACGTACGCAAGGTCCTGTATTCGGCCGTTTCCAACGCCGAAAACAACCACAACCTCGACATCGACAACCTGGTTGTCGCCGAGGCCTTCGTGGGCAAGAACCTGGTGATGAAGCGTTTCGCGAGCCGCGCTCGTGGTCGCTCGTCGCGCATCCTGAAACCGTTCAGCGAGATCACGATCGTGGTCCGTGAAGCCGGCGAGGCCGCCTGATGGGACAGAAAATCAATCCGGTCGGTCTGCGCCTCGGCGTAAACCGCACGTGGGACAGCCGTTGGTTCGCCGCCGGCGCCGACTACTCCCGCCTGCTGCACCAGGACCTGAAGCTGCGCGAGTGGCTGAAGGAACGTCTGGCTGCTGCTGGCGTGTCGCGCATCATCATCGAGCGCCCGCACAAGAAGTGCCGCATCACCATCTACGCCGCCCGTCCGGGTGTCGTGATCGGTAAGAAGGGCGCTGACATCGAGAAGCTCCGCAAGGACATCTCGGCGCGCACCGAAGGTGAAGTTCACCTGAACATCATCGAAGTCCGCAAGCCGGAAACCGATGCGCAGCTGATCGCTGAGAACATCGCTCAGCAGCTCGAGCGTCGCGTGGCCTTCCGCCGCGCCATGAAGCGTTCGATGCAGTCGGCCATGCGTCTGGGCGCCAAGGGCATCCGGATGAACGTCTCGGGTCGCCTCGGCGGCGCCGAAATCGCTCGTATGGAATGGTACCGCGAAGGTCGCGTGCCGCTTCACACCCTGCGTGCTGACATCGACTACGGCTTCTATGAAGCCAAGACGACGTACGGCATCATCGGCGTGAAGGTCTGGGTGTTTAAGGGTGAAGTGCTCGAGCACGACCCGATGGCCCAGGACAAGCGTTGGGCCCAGGAAGCCTCGGGTCCTTCCTCGAACGAAGGCCGCGAACGCGGCGGCCCCCGTGGCGACCGCGGTCCGCGTCGCGACCGGGGACGTGAGAACTAAGTCATGTTGCAACCGAAGAAGACCAAGTACCGCAAGGCCTTCAAGGGCCGGATTCACGGCTCGGCCAAGGGCGGCTTCTCGCTGAACTTCGGCTCCTACGGCCTGAAGACCATGGAACCCGACCGCATCACCGCGCGTCAGATCGAAGCGGCCCGCCGCGCGATCACTCGCCAGATGAAGCGTCAGGGCCGCGTCTGGATCCGCGTCTTCCCCGACCTGCCCGTCACGGGCAAGCCGGCCGAAGTCCGGATGGGTAAGGGCAAGGGCGCTGTGGACCATTGGGCCGCTCGCGTGGCTCCTGGCCGCATCATGTTCGAAATCGACGGCGTGCCGGACGATGTAGCTCGTGAAGCGCTGCGTCTCGGCGCCGCCAAGCTGCCGGTCCGCACCAAGGTGGTCACCCGCCTGGATGCCGGCATCGTCACGGAGCAAGCAGCCTAATGACCAAGATTGCTGATCTGCGGTCGCAAACCAACGACCAACTGTCCGACGAGCTTCTGAAGCTCAAGAAGGAACAGTTCAACCTGCGCTTCCAGGCGGCCACTGGCCAGATGGAGAAAACCCACCGTGTGGGTGAAGTGCGCAAAGACATCGCTCGCATCTCGACGCTTCTGCGCGAGAAGCGTGCGGCCTCGTAAGGAAACGAATATGCCCAAGCGAATTCTTGAAGGCGTGGTCGTGTCCGACAAGGGCGAAAAGACTGTCGTCGTGAAGGTGGAGCGCACGCTGGTCCACCCGCTTCTGAAGAAGATCGTCCGGTCTTCGAAGAAGTACCACGCGCACGACGAAGCCAACGCGCTCAAGGTCGGCGACATCGCTCGCATCGTCGAGTGCGCCCCGAAGTCCAAGCTGAAGCGTTGGGAAGTCCTTTCCAACGCCTCCGCATCGTAATCAGAAGGATCTGATCTTATGATCCAGATGCAAACTAACCTGGAAGTGGCCGATAACTCGGGCGCCCGCCGGGTCATGTGCATCAAGGTGTTGGGCGGCTCCAAGCGCCGCTACGCCTCGATCGGCGACACAATCGTCGCGTCCGTGAAGGAAGCCATCCCGCGTGGCCGCGTGAAGAAGGGCGACGTCGTTCGCGCCATCGTCGTGCGCACCGCCAAGGACATCCAACGCAAGGACGGCTCTGTCATCCGCTTCGACAAGTCGGCTGCGGTCATCGTCAACAAGCAAAACGAGCCGGTCGGCACGCGGATCTTTGGCCCTGTTCCTCGCGAACTGCGCGCCAAGAACCACATGAAGATCATCTCGCTGGCTCCGGAGGTCCTGTAATATGGCCGCCAAGATCAAAAAGGGCGACCGCGTCGTCGTCCTGACCGGCAAGGACAAGGGCCGCACGGGTTCCGTGCTGAAGGTTCTGCCTACCGAAAACCGCGTTCTCGTCCAGGGCGTCAACATGGTTCAGCGCCACACGCGCCCGAGCCAGGCTGACCCGCAAGGCGGCATCAAGAACAAGGAAGCCTCGCTTCACCTGTCGAACGTCGCAATCGCCGACGCCAACGGCAAGGCGACCCGCGTCGGCTTCAAGATCGATGGGGACAAGAAGGTCCGCATCGCCAAGACGACGGGAGACGTCATCTGATGGCTACCGAAAAGTACACCCCGCGCCTCAAGGCCGACTATCAGGCCCGCATCCGTGCGGAACTGAAGACGAAGTTCGGCTACACCAACGAGATGCAGATCCCCAAGCTGGACAAGATCGTCCTGAACATGGGCATCGGTGAAGCTGTTGCAGACTCCAAGAAGGCGAACGCCGCCCTCAAGGACCTGACGGCTATCGCTGGTCAGAAGGCTGTCGCCACCAAGGCGCGCAACTCGATCGCTGGCTTCAAGCTGCGTGAAGGCATGGTCATCGGCGGCAAGGTTACGCTGCGCGGCGACCAAATGTATGAGTTCCTGGACCGGTTCATCACGATCGCGCTGCCGCGCGTGAAGGATTTCCGTGGTCTGAAGGGCACTTCGTTTGACGGTCGCGGCAACTACGCCACGGGTCTGAAGGAGCACATCGTGTTCCCCGAGATCAACTACGACCAGATCGACCAGATGTGGGGCATGGACATCATCGTCTGCACCACGGCCAAGACCGATGACGAGGCGCGCGCGCTTCTCACCGAGTTCAAGTTCCCGTTCGTGAAGAACTGAGCGGGAAGGGAAGAGAACAATGGCTAAAAAGAGCGCCGTAAACCGCAACGAAGCCGTCAAGGCTCTGGTTGCGAAGTATGCCGCAAAGCGCGCCGCCCTGAAGGCGACCGCTAACGACGAAAGCCTGCCGCTTGAGGAGCGCTTCGACGCGCGCCTGAAGCTGGCGGAACTGCCGCGCAACTCCGCGCCGAGCCGCATTCGCAACCGTTGCGAAGTGACGGGTCGTCCGCGTGCGTTCTATCGCAAGCTCAAGATGAGCCGTATTGCGCTGCGTGAACTCGGCAACCAGGGCCAGATCCCTGGCCTGACCAAGTCCAGCTGGTAAGGGGAGCGAACAGACATGATGATCAACGATCCCCTGAGCGACATGATCGCTCGCATCAAGAACGCGGCGACCCGCAAGCGTTCCAAGGTGCTGACCCCGGCTTCCCGTCTGCGCCAGCGCGTCCTCGACGTGCTGCAGGACGAAGGCTACATCCGCGGTTACAACCTGGTTCAGAACCCGGGTGAGTTTCCGCAGTTCGAGATCGAGCTGAAGTACTTCGACGGACAGCCCGTCATCGCCGAGATCGCTCGCGTGTCCAAGCCGGGCCGCCGCGTTTACTCCGCGATTGGCGATCTGAAGCCGATCAAGAACGGCCTCGGCATCTCGATCCTCTCGACTTCGAAGGGCGTCATGTCTGACGCTTCTGCGCGCGACGCCAACGTCGGCGGCGAAGTCCTCTGCAGGGTCTACTGATATGTCCCGTATTGGCAAGAAAACCATCGCAGTGCCGAAGGGCGTGACTGTCACGCTCGACGGCCAAAACGTCACCGTGAAGGGTCCCAAGGGCGAACGCTCCTGGACCGTCGCCGAAGAAATCGAAGTCACCCAGGAAGGCGACGAACTGTCGCTGGCCCTGCGTACGGACACGCAACGCGCTCGCGCGATGTGGGGCCTGTCGCGCACCCTGGTCGACAATATGGTTGTCGGCGTCACGACTGGCTTCGAGAAGTCGCTTGAACTGGTCGGCGTGGGTTACCGCGCCGCCATGAAGGGTGATGCTCTGTCGCTGCAACTCGGCTTCTCGCACGAAGTCGACATCGCTCCGCCGGCTGGCGTCAGCTTTGCTGTTCCGAAGCAAACCGAGATCAAGGTCTCCGGTTCGGACAAGCAAGCCGTCGGTCAGATCGCCGCGGTCATCCGCAAGCTGCGTCCGCCTGAGCCTTACAAGGGCAAGGGCGTCCGTTACGCGGGCGAGAAGGTCCGTCGCAAGGAAGGCAAGAAGAAGTAAGTCATGGCTCTTTCTCTTCGACAACAAGCCAAGCGCCGCTCGGAGCGCACTCGTCGCCGCCTGAAGGCCGTCGCCAACGGTCGTCTGCGTCTGTCGGTGTACCGTTCGGACAAGAACATCTCGGCCCAGATCATCGACGACGCCGCTGGCGTGACCGTCGCTTCTGCTTCGTCGCTGGAAGGCGGCCGCGGCAAGAAGGGCTCGGACGCTGCTGCTGCTGCTGCAATCGGCAAGCTGATCGCCGAACGCGCCATCGAGAAGGGCGTCAAGGACGTCGTCTTCGACCGTGGCGAGTACATCTATCATGGACGGGTGAAGGCGCTGGCGGAAGCCGCGCGCGAAGCCGGCCTGAACTTCTAAGGGACGCGAAGCATGGCGCATCAACCCCAGCGCGGCGGCGGCGGCAACGATCGCAACCGTCGTGACAATCGCAACGCTCCCGCTGTCGACGGTCCGGATTCGGACATCGTCGAGAAGCTGGTGCACATCAACCGCGTTGCGGCCACCGTTAAGGGCGGACGTCGTTTCTCGTTCGCCGCTCTGATGGTTGTCGGCGACGGCAAGGGTCGCGTTGGCTTCGGTCACGGTAAGGCCCGTGAAGTGCCGGAAGCCATCCGCAAGGCGACTGAAGAAGCCAAGAAGACGATGATCCGCGTTCCGCTTCGCGAGAACCGCACCCTGCACCACGACGGCAACGGCCGTTGGGGCGCTGGCAAGATCATGATGCGCGCTGCCCCTCCCGGCACCGGCGTCATCGCAGGCGGTCCGATGCGTGCAGTCCTCGAAACCCTCGGCGTTCAAGACGTTGTGGGCAAGTCGACCGGCTCGTCGAACCCCTACAACATGATCCGTGCAACGTTCGAAGCACTGAAGGTCCAGTCCTCGCCCCGTCAAGTCGCGTCCAAGCGCGGCAAGAAGGTCGCGGATCTGATGGGCCGTCGCAACGACGGCGCCTCGGCGCCTGAAGCTGTGGAGTCCTGATCATGGCTGAGAAGAAGACTGTCACCGTCAAGCAGACCGGTTCGCCGATCCGCCGCAAGAACGACCAACGCGCCACCCTGGTGGGCCTGGGTCTGAATCGCCTGGGTCGTGAATCGACGCTGGAAGACACGCCTTCGGTTCGTGGGATGATCGCAAAAGTCGCCCACCTCACCGAGATCGTCGAAAAGTAAGCCGTTGCGCCCTCTCCCGAAACCGGGGGAGGGCGTTTCTGCACTTGCAGATACCCGAAGGGCCGCCTAGAAGCGGCCCTTCATTTTTTCACCGCCGAGTCCGGACAAATGTTCCGGGCGCTAGCACCCGAAAGGATCAGGCATATGAAACTGAACGAAATCCGCGACAACGAAGGCGCACACAAGAAGCGCATGCGCGTCGGCCGTGGCCCGGGTTCGGGCAAGGGCAAGACCGCTGGCCGTGGCGTCAAGGGTCAGAAGTCGCGTACGGGCGTCAGCCTGCTGGGCTTTGAAGGCGGTCAAATGCCGCTGTACATGCGTATGCCCAAGCGCGGCTTCAACAACCCGAACGCGCTGAAGCTGGCTGAAGTGAACCTGTGGCGCCTGCAAGACGCCATCGACGCTGGCAAGCTGGACGCCAAGTCGGAACTGAAGGGCGACGCCCTGGTCGCTGCTGGCGTGATCCGTCGCGTCAAGGACGGCGTGCGTCTGCTGGGCACCGGCGAGCTGAAGCAAGCCCTGAACCTGGTCGTCTGGTCGGCAACCTCGGGCGCCATCAAGGCGATCGAAGCTGCTGGCGGCACCGTGGTGCAAGAGCGTATCGCTGCAGAAGCCAAGGCTGCTGCCCGCCTCGAGAAGCGCAACGCCGCCAAGGGCAAGGCTCCGGCTCCCAAGGCGCCGCGCGGCGACGAGAACAAGATCTCGGCTCGCACCAAGCGCACCGCCGCCAAGGCATAAGCAAACCCGTCGTTGCGGCGATTAGGTCGTGACCTGATTACACCTGCGACGACGAAAGAACGGAAGCGGCTCTCGCATGAGAGCCGCTTTCCGCCTATCTGACGACTCTCTCAGTCGTGGGGACGCATAAATGGCTTCGGCCGCAGAACAACTCGCCGCCAATATGAACATGGGCTCGTTCGCGAAAGCGACCGAGCTGCACAAGCGCCTGCTGTTTACCCTGGGCGCTCTGCTGGTTTATCGCATCGGCACCTACGTGCCGATCCCGGGCATCAACTCGCAGGCCTTCCTGCAGTTCTTCCAAGACCCGAGCGGTCAGCGCGGCATCCTGGACATGTTCAACATGTTCTCGGGCGGCGCGGTGGAGCGTATGGCCATCTTTGCACTGAACGTGATGCCGTACATTTCGGCGTCCATCATCGTGCAACTGATGGGCACCGTGTATCCGCCCTGGGAGAAGCTGAAGAAGGAAGGCGGCGAAAGCGGCCGCAAGCAGCTGAACCAGTACACCCGTTACCTGACGGTGTTCCTGGCTCTGGCGCAGTCCTTCGGCATCGCGGCGGGCCTGAACGCCCAGGCCGGCCTGGTCGACAACCCCGGCATCTTCTTCATCGTCTCGACGGTCGTCACCCTGACCGGCGGCACCATGTTCCTGATGTGGCTGGGTGAGCAGGTTACGGCGCGCGGCGTCGGCAACGGCATCTCTCTGATCATCTTCGCAGGCATCGTGGCGGTTCTGCCGTCCACCATCGCCCGTCTGCTGGGCCTGGCTCAGCAAGGTCAGATGTCGGCCTTCGCCCTGCTGTTCATCGCCATTCTGGCTGTGGCCACCGTGGTCTTCATCGTCTTCATGGAACGCGCCCAGCGCCGTCTTCTGATCCAGTATCCGAAGCGCCAGGAAGGCAACCGCATGGCTGGGGGCGAGCGTTCGTTTCTGCCGCTGAAGGTCAACACTGCGGGCGTTATCCCGCCGATCTTCGCCTCGTCGCTGCTGATGCTGCCGACGACGGTTGCGACCATGACCGCCAACGCTGACCTGCCCAGCTGGGCAAGCTGGCTGCCGCTGGTGACGGCGCAGCTGACGCACGGCCAGCCGCTGTTCATGGTGCTCTACGCCGCCCTGATCATCTTCTTCTGCTTCTTCTACACCTCGATCACCTTCAACCCTGAAGACACGGCCGAGAACCTGCGCAAGTACGGCGGCTTCCTGCCGGGCATCCGTCCGGGCAAGCGTACGGCGGAATATCTGGACTATGTCCTGACCCGCCTGACGGTGATCGGCGCCGCCTACATCACCGCCGTCTGCCTGCTGCCTGAGTTCATCGTCAGCCAGTTCGGCAACAGCCTGTACTTTGGCGGAACGTCTATCTTGATCGTCGTGTCGGTCACGATGGACACTGTGGCCCAGATTCAGTCTCAACTGCTGGCGCACCAGTACGAAGGCCTGATCAAGAAGGCCAAGCTGCGCGGTCGCGGCGGTCGTGGCGCTCCCACGCCTGTCCGTCGCTAAGTCCAAACTTTGAAGACCAAGCCTAGGGGAGGGCTTAAAGCGTGAACTTGATCCTGTTCGGACCGCCGGCGGCGGGCAAGGGCACCCAGGCGAAACGGCTGGTGGAAGAGAAGGGCATGGTCCAGCTCTCCACCGGCGACATGCTTCGCGCGGCGATCGCTTCGGGCTCGGAGCTGGGAAACAAGGTCAAGGACGTGCTGGCGCGGGGCGATCTGGTCACCGACGAGATCGTCATCGCCCTGATCGAAGACCGTCTGGACGAGGCCGAGGCCGCTGGTGGAGCCATCTTCGACGGCTTCCCCCGCACTGTCGTTCAGGCCGAGGCGCTGGACGCCATGCTGGCCAAACGCGGCAAGCAGATCGACGCCGTGGTCCGCCTGAAGGTGGATGACGACGCCCTGCTGGAACGTGTCGCCAAACGCTATGCCGACCAGGGCCGCCCCGACGATAATCCTGAGTCCTTCGTGGTGCGTCTGGAAGCCTACAACCACAACACCGCCCCGCTGCTTCCCTACTATGAGACGCAGGGCAAGCTGACTGAGGCCGACGGCATGGGCTCCATCGAATCGGTGGCCAAGGCCATCGACGAGGCACTCGCCTGAAATCTGAACCGGGGTTTGGCGTGACGCGCGTTTTCGGGCATTGATCGTCCGATGACCGAACGCGCCGCCAGCCCTTCGGAAAAGTCCCGCCTGCGCCGGTGGCGCATGGCGGGCATATTCACCGCCGTCGCTGTCGCCGAGATCGGCCTGTTCCTGCTGCTGGGACAGGTGAGGGGACCCAAGGCCTCGCCGGTGATCGACCCGCAGCCGTTTGAGGTCATTCTCTACGATCCCCCGCCGCCGATCTCTCGGGATCCGCCAGCGCCCAAGGCCGGGGGAGGCGCACCTGCTGCGCCCGCCACTATTCACACACCGCCGCCACCGCCTAAGCCGCGTCCGCCGGAACTGCCTGCGCCGCCCGCCAAGGCGCCTGAGCCGGCGCCCGTTGTCGGCATCGCCCCGACGCCGTCAGTCGAACCGGGTTTCGGCCAGGGCGGGCAGGGGACAGGAAGCGGGAGCGGTACAGGCTCTGGAAAGGGCCCGGGCAGCGGCTCGACCGGCCCGCGAATCGTCACAGGTCCGACCATCGGCCAGATCCGGGATATGCACCCCGCCAACGCCCGCAGCCGCTATGGTCGGGTGGAGCTGTCATGCGTTATCCGCCTGGACAGTCGGCTTGAGGCCTGCCGCGTGCTAGAAGAGACCCCGGCGGGCTTGGGCTTTGGTGCTGCGGGCCTGCGGGTCGCGGGCTATTTCCGCTTTCAGCCGCCGACAGAAAACGGCCGTCCGATCGAAGGGCAGAGGGTCACGGTGGGGGTCGACTTCGGCCGTCCGCCGCGTTGACAAGCCCGAAGACGTTGACGCCCTGTGAATCATATGTATAAGGGCGGCTTCCCGCGAAGGGCGCCACGCTCCTGGTCTGTTGACCGGAGCGTTTGTTGCGTCTGACTAACGCGTATCTGGAGAATTTCGTGGCCCGTATTGCTGGCGTCAACATCCCGACCAACAAGCGCGTATTCATCGCGCTTCAGTACATCCATGGCATCGGCCCCGCCGCCGCCAAGGACATCACCGAGAAGGTGGGCATTGAGTCCGCTCGTCGTGTGAACCAGCTGACGGACGCCGAAGTCCTGTCGATCCGCGAAACGATCGACAAGGATCACACGGTTGAGGGCGACCTGCGCCGCGAGACCTCGATGAACATCAAGCGTCTGATGGACCTGGCCTGCTACCGCGGCCTGCGTCACCGTAAGGGCCTGCCGGTCCGCGGCCAGCGCACCCACACCAACGCTCGCACCCGCAAGGGTCCGGCCAAGCCGATCGCCGGCAAGAAGAAGTAAGAGAGAGCTGATCGATGGCCAAGGAACCGGGTCGCGTAAAGCGCCGCGAACGCAAGAACATCACGTCGGGCGTCGCCCACGTGAACGCCAGCTTCAACAACACCATGGTGACCATCACCGACGCACAAGGGAACGCGATTTCCTGGTCGTCGGCCGGTCACATGGGCTTCAAGGGTTCGCGTAAGTCGACCCCGTATGCAGCCCAGATGGCGGCTGAAGACGCAGGCAAGAAGGCACAAGAGCACGGCGTGAAGACGCTGGAAGTGAACGTCTCGGGTCCGGGTTCCGGCCGTGAGTCGGCTCTGCGCGCTCTGCAGTCGGTCGGCCTGACGATCACCACGATCCGCGACGTCACCCCGATGCCGCACAATGGTTGCCGTCCGCCCAAGCGTCGTCGCGTCTAATCGACCCCGCTAAGAGCACCCCCATCTCCGTCGGCTCCACCATGGCCTCGTCGACAAGGCCGGAGCCGACGAAACCCGTTCGAGGGACAAAATGATCGAAAGAAACTGGCAAGAGCTGATCCGTCCCGAGAAGCCGCAGATCGAGATCGGTTCCGACGCCCAGCGCAAGGCGCGCCTGGTTGCCGAACCTCTCGAGCGTGGCTTCGGTGTGACGCTCGGCAACGCGCTTCGTCGCGTTCTGCTGTCCTCGCTGCAAGGCGCGGCAGTCACGGCCATCCAAATCGACGGCGTTGTTCATGAATTCTCGTCGCTGGAAGGTGTGCGCGAGGACGTGGTCGACATCGTTCTGAACATCAAGCAACTGGCGCTGCGCATGCACGCCGAAGGCCCCAAGCGCATGACTTTGCGCGCCACGGGCCCCGGCGCTGTCACCGCTGGCCAGATCGACGTGCCGGCCGACATCGAGGTTCTGAACCCCGATCACGTCATCTGCACGCTCGACGACGGCGCTTCGATCCGCATGGAACTGACCGTGCAGAACGGCAAGGGCTATGTCGCCGCTGAGTTCAACCGTCCGGAAGATGCGCCGATCGGCCTGATCGCCGTCGACGCCCTGTACTCGCCGGTCAAGCGCGTCGCCTATCGCGTCGAGCCGACCCGTCAAGGCCAGTCGCTGGACTATGACAAGCTGCTGCTGGAAGTCGAAACCAACGGTGCGGTTACGCCGGTTGACGCTGTGGCCTACGCTGCGCGCATCCTGCAAGACCAACTGCAGATCTTCATCACCTTCGAAGAGCCCAAGAAGGCTGTCGAGCAGTCGGACGGCAAGCCCGACCTGCCCTTCAACCCGGCGCTGCTGAAGAAGGTGGACGAGCTGGAGCTGTCGGTTCGTTCGGCCAACTGCCTGAAGAACGACAACATCGTCTACATCGGCGACCTGATCCAGAAGACCGAGGGCGAAATGCTTCGCACCCCGAACTTCGGCCGCAAGTCGCTGAACGAGATCAAGGAAGTTCTCGCGACGATGGGCCTCAGCCTCGGCATGGATGTGCCGAACTGGCCGCCTGAAAACATCGAAGATCTGGCCAAGAAGTTCGACGACCAGATCTAAGTTCAACCCTCCGCCCGTCTCCCACTGGGAGAATGCCGGGGCGGTTAGAAGATTACGGGCCTAGGTCTCTAAGGAGATACCGGGCCCGGAGTAGGAGAGACCCAGATGCGCCACGGCGCCGCCCACCGTAAACTCGGTCGTACGACCAGCCACCGCACCGCCATGTTCGCGAACATGGCCGCCTCGCTGATCAAGCACGAGCAGATCACCACGACCCTGCCCAAGGCGAAGGAACTGCGTCCCTTCGTCGAGAAGCTGGTCACCCTCGCCAAGAAGGGCGACCTGCACGCTCGTCGTCAGGCCATCAGCCAGGTCCGCGACGTGCCGCAAGTCGGCAAGCTGTTCGAAACGCTCGGCCCGCGCTACGCCGAACGTAACGGCGGTTACATCCGCATCATGAAGGCCGGCTTCCGCCACGGCGACAACGCCCCGATGGCCGTGATCGAGTTCGTCGATCGCGACGTGGAAGCCAAGGGCAAGGACTCCGGTCCGGTCCTGGTCTTCGAAGGCGACGACGAGGCTTAAGCCTTACGTCTCTTTCTGACTGAACGCCGAAAGGGCGGCCGGAGCGATCCGGCCGCCCTTTTGCTTGTGCGGCGAAATCACAGATGCGGCGTCGTCCCACAGATCTGGTTTCTGGCCGAGACGACACTGTTAGAAGGGCCAGCCTCTGACCATTTCCATCACGGCGAGCATCCAGATGATCAGGATGCAGAGGCCGTAGGCGATGCGGTCGGACAGGCGGGGCGGTTCGGGTGTCTGGGGCTGTTGGAACATCGGTCAGTGTGAAGCCGATTTTCACGCCCGTCGAAATCGATTAAGCGGGCAGTGACTTGTGAGGGGAAGTCACATGAACCGTGCCGCGCCGCCGCCTTTGAACGCCTTACGCACCTTTGAAGCCTTCGCCCGGCATCGCAGCATGACCCGAGCGGCTGATGAGCTGTGCGTGACCCACGGCGCCGTCAGTCGTCAGATCGCCGCCTTGCAGGCGTCTCTGGGCGTGGTGCTGGTCAGCGGGCCGCGTCATGCCCTGATGTTGACGGAAGCGGGGCTGGCGCTGGCAGACCGGCTGACGCCGGCATTCGAGGCCATTGAGGACGCCGTACAGGCGACGCGGCAGGGAACGGCGCGAGAGATCGAGATTTCCTGCCTGGGCACATTTGCTCTGAAATGGCTGATCCCCCGGTTGCCGGGTTTCCTGGCGGCGCACCCCGAGGTGCGGGTCCGGGTGTCGGAATCCTACAGGCCTGTGGATTTCCGGCGTGATCGTTTCGACGGCGCCGTCCGCATCATAGAGCCGGACGAGGTCTATGCCCGCACCGAGGCGACGCGTTTTCTGGCTCAGCATCAGGGAGCGGTCGGTGCGCCGTCGCTGATGGCGTCCCTGCCTGATCTGCAAGCCGTGGCCGGGGCGACGCGTCTGCGGTCAGCGACGTTCAGGCGGGCTTGGGCGGCGTGGGCGGAATTGGCGGGGGTGACGCTGGCGCCCGCCGTGGAGGAGCGGGAGTTCGCGCATAATCATTCGCTGGTCGAGGCGGCCATATCCGGCATGGGCGTGGCGGTCGCGCCCTGGGCCTTTGTGGCGCCGGATGTGCTGGCGGGACGGCTGGCGGCGCCCTTTGGTTTTGTGGAGCGGCCGTCGTGGTTCGCCTTCCTGCGGCCCGAGGGACGCAGGGATGCAGCGGTGGACGCCTTCCGCGACTGGCTGGTAGCAGAAGGCGAACAAAGCCCGCCGCCGCCTATTCCTTCGACAGGTCCTGGCGATTGAAATAGGCCACTGCAGCAACGAACGGCCCCACGATCCAGACCGTCAGACCGACGATGGCTTTGAGCGCCGCTTGAGGCGGCAGGCCAGCCGCTTCCATTCCGCCCTGGATGACCGCCTTCAGCAGATCAGCAGACAGACCGGGCGAGAGCAGGGGCGCGAGCCAGCCTTCGGGCGAGACGCCCATCTGCATCAGCATTTGCGGCAGGAAGAACTGGGCCACGCTGATGACCAGGGGCACGAACAGGGCCGCCAGAAGCGAACGGGTGACGGTCGCGGCCAGCAGGGCCAGCATGGTGAACTGGATGATCCGCGCCCAGGCCAGCAGGGTCAGTTGCACAAAGTCCGTGAAGCCTGCGCCGTCCATCGTGAAGCTGAGGCTGCGCGACAGGACCAGGGCCTGGACAATATTGGTGACAACAGACGCCAGAAGGCCCGCAACGGTTGCCAGAATCGTCAGGCCGATGACGACGACGGCCTTGCCTGTCAGCAGGTTCACGCGGGTGTTGCGTGCGCTGATCAGACGCCAGGTCTCCCAGCGGTAATCCCCCGCATAGATGGTCGCCGCACCGATCAGGATGAACAGCAGGACGATGGGGTTGGCGAAGTCGGCGGCGGATTTGACCAGCGACTCGGCAAGATTGAGCGGGTCACGCTGCAGCAGTTCAGGCGGCAGTTTTCCGGCCAGTTCGGCCTCTCGCGCCTTGGCCACGATGATGGCGATGACGGACAGGACGACGCTGATGATCGGGATGAACAGCACGCTCCAGAACAGGGCGGTGCGGTTCTTGGACAGGCGATAGGTTTCGGAGCGGATGGCGTCAGCCAGCATGGTTCAGCTCCTGCACGCCGGTCCAGCCGGTTTGGTTCATGAAGACGTCTTCCAGATCGGCGCCGATCCAGCGGGCCTCTTCGACGTCGACGCCGCCTTCCACCAGCGCCTTGATGACGGCGGGGCCTTCGGCGCGCGGGACTGAGGCTAGGACAGCGTCGCTATCCAGGCTGGCGCGGTCGCCCAGCACGGCCAGGGCGCGGGCCAGGGGCGTGACCGACAGGCGCAGACGCTCGCCCGCCGCCGTCAGGTCAGAGACGCGGCCCTCGGTGACGACCTTGCCCTTGTTGAAGATGGCCACGCGGTCGCAGACGCGCTGGACCTCCTGAAGCTGGTGGCTGGCCAGGACGATGGTGACGCCGTCATTGTCCGCCAGACTGCGGATCAGGGCGCGCATCTCCTGAATGCCGGGCGGGTCCATGCCGCTGGTCGGCTCATCCAGAATGACGAGGTCTGGTTTGGTCATCAGCGCCGCCGCCACGCCGAGACGCTGCAGCATGCCGACGGAGAAACCGCGTACCCGGCGATCGGCCGCCTCGGTCAGGCCGACACGCTGCAGCCAGTGTTCGATCTCGGTCGCCGTCACGCCGCCATGCGCGCGGCCCAGCCATTCCAGCACCTGTCGGGCCGTCAGGAAGGGCGGGAAGCGGGGCGTTTCGATCATCGACCCCATGCGCCGCATGGAGGATGGGGCGCCCATGGGGCCGCCCATGATGGTGGCGTCGCCAGCGGTTGGGCGAATCAGGCCCAGCAGGGTGCGGAACAGCGTGGACTTGCCCGCGCCGTTCGGTCCCAGAATGCCGTAAACCCCGCCGCGCGGGATCGACAGGGTCAGGCCGTCCAGCGCCCTGACTGTGCCATAGGTCTTGGTCAGACCGCGAATGTCGATAACGGTTTCCATGGTCAGACCTTGGCGCGGGAACATTGTTCCCACAAGTCGTCGTGCGTCTGTCGCGGATTAAGGTTAGGCAATCTTCGAGTTTGTACCGGAGCGTTCCATGTCTCGCCTTTTGCCGCTGGCCTTTGCCCTTCTGGCGGCTGCCTGCACGACCACACCGTCTGCGCACCGCACGCCGATGGCCCCTGCCGCCGCTGTGGCGGAGGCGCCGCGGCCCGAGCAGGTGATCCTGGTCTCCATCGACGGTTTCCGCCCGGATTATCTGGGCAAGGGACAGACGCCGGTGATGGATGGTCTGGTCGCGGGCGGGGCGTTCGGACCGATGCGTCCGTCCTTCCCCAGTGTGACCTTCCCCAACCACTATACGCTGGTCACCGGCCTGCACCCCGATCACCACGGCATCGTGGGCAACAAGTTCAACGACGCCGAACTGGGCGTCTTCACCATGGCCAACAAGGAGCCGGGCTTCTGGGCGCAGGGCGAGCCGATCTGGATCACGGCGGAACGTCAGGGCGTGCGCACCGGCACCATGTTCTGGCCGGGATCAGAAACCGAGAACCACGGCCTGCGTCCCAGCCTGTGGCAGGCCTATGACAAGGATGTTCTGGGCGACGCGCGCGTGGACCGCATCCTGTCGTGGCTGGACCTGCCTGCGGGACAGCGACCCAAGCTGGAGACGCTGTATTTCGACATCGTCGATACAGCGGGACACCATTACGGCCCCGATGCGGACGAAACGCGCGCCGCGGTCGCCTCGGTCGACGCCTCCATCGGTCGGCTGGTCGATGGGCTGAAGGCGCGGGGCTTGTACGACAGGACCCTGCTGGTGATCGTGTCCGATCACGGCATGGCCGCGACCTCGCCGGACCGCGTGGTCTGGATCGACGACATCATCGACCCATCGGCGCTGAAGGTGGTTTCGGCGGGCGCCTTCCTGTCGGTCGATCCGGCGCCGGGCCGTGAGGTCGAGGTGCAGCAGAAGCTGGTGGGTAAGCATCCGCATCTGGAGTGCTGGAACAAGGCGGATGTGCCTGCGCGTCTGGCCTATGGAACCAATCCGCGCGTGCCGCAGATCGTGTGCCTGGTCGATACGGGCTGGACGGCGACGTCGCGCGATCGCCCGGTCGAGAAGGATGGCGGGGCGCACGGCTATGACAATCAGGCGCCGGAGATGCAGGCCCTGTTCATCGCCCATGGACCGGGCGTCGTCGCCGGTCGTCGTCTGACCGGCCTGCAGAGCGTGGATGTCCAGCCGTTCCTGGTGCGGGTGCTGGGCCTGACCGGGCCGGTCGTGGACGGCAAGACGGCGGACACCCTGGCGGTGACCCAGCCCTGATCGGTTGAATGAGCGGCGAGGGAGGCGTTGATTTTCCCTGTCGCTGATCACCCGCCGCCGCTACGAAACGCGTCCCATGTCGATCATTCCTGAAAAGCGGCTGAAGGCGGCCATTGGCTTCATCTTCGTGACGGCGGTGCTCGACATCGTCGCCATGGGCATCATCATTCCGGTGCTGCCGCAGTTGATCGAGGAGTTCGTCGGCTCCAACGCGCGGGCGGGCATCATCAACGGCCTGTTCGTGGCGCTGTGGGCGGGGATGCAGTTCGTCGCCTCGCCCATCATAGGGTCGCTGTCGGATCAGTACGGGCGTCGTCCGGTGATCCTGATCAGCTGCGCCGGGTTGGCCATCGACTATGTGCTGATGGCGCTGGCGCCGAACCTGTGGTGGCTGGCGCTGGGGCGGATTGTGGCGGGGATCACCTCGTCCAGCTTCACCACCATCTACGCCTATATGGCCGACATCACCGCGCCCGAGAAACGTGCGCGCGCCTATGGACTGATCGGCGCGGCCTTTTCCGGCGGTTTTGTGCTGGGTCCGGTGATCGGCGGGTTTCTGGGCGATTATGACCCGCGTGCGCCCTTCTGGGCCGCCGCCGCCATGTCGGGCATTGCCTTCTTCTATGGTCTGGTGATCCTGCCTGAGAGCCTGCCGCGCGAGAAGCGGATGAAGTTCAGTTGGCGGCGGGCCAATCCAGTCGGGGCCATGGTCCTGCTGGGGCGGCATCGCGAGCTGTCGGGACTGGCGGGGGTGACCTTCCTGCTGCATTTCTCGCACCACGTCTTCTCGGCGGTCTTCGTCCTGTACGCCCAGTTCCGTTACGGCTGGGGTCCCAAGGAGGTCGGCATGTTGCTGGCCATGGTCGGCCTGCTGGACATGATCATGCAGGGGGTGATCATCGGCCCGGTGACCAAGGTTCTGGGCGACCGTCGAACCATGCTGCTGGGTCTGATCGGCGGCACCATCGGCATGGCGCTGATGGGCTGGGCGCCGACGGGGTGGGCATTCGTCGCCGCCATGTTGCCGAACGCCCTGTGGGGACTGGCCATGCCGACCCTGCAGTCGCTGATGACGCGCCAGGTGTCCGAGAGCGAGCAGGGCCAACTTCAGGGCGCGACCATGAGCGTGGCCTCCATCGCTGGCGTGGCGTCGCCGCTGTTCTTCGGCTGGATCTATTCGCTGTCGGTGGGCGGCGGGTTCGAGCCCCTGACCGGATGGCTGGAGGCGAAGGGGATGGGGCTGATCGACACATTCGTCCATGCGCCGGGGTTGGCCTTCTATCTGTCGGCCATTGTGCTGGTGCTGGCCTTTGGCGTCGCATTTATCACGGCGCGGCGGGCGGAACGGGCCGAAAGCTCGTCCGTTGATGCCGCGCACACGCCTTGATCCAGCCCGAAATCGGGTGCGGAATGGCGATGCTTGAGATCAAACGCCGGATGAATATGCAGACCCGATCGATCGTGCTTGTCGCCGCCCTGGCCCTGACCGCCTGCGGCAACCCTCAGCCCTCCAAGGCGCAGGAGGGCGAGTTCGCCCAGCCCACGCGCACCGCGCCCAGCGATGTGGCGGGGATGAAGTCCAGCTTCGCCCCCGTGGTGCGCGCCGCGGCCCCCGCCGTGGTCAATATCTCGGCCCGCAGCGTCCAGCGGGTGCAGGCCGATCCCTTTTTCCAGTTCTTCGGCGGCGGCATTCCGCAGGCGCGGGTGGCTGAGTCCGTTGGGTCGGGCGTCATCGTCCGCTCGGACGGCATCGTCGTCACCAACAACCACGTCATCGACGGCGCCCAGCAGATCAAGGTCGTGTTGAACGACCGGCGTGAATTCCCCGCCACCGTGATTCTTGCCGACGAGCGCAGCGATATCGCCGTGCTGAAGCTGGAGAACGTCGGCGACCGGCTGCCGGTGCTGGCCATCGACGACAAGGAAGAACAGCAGGTCGGTGATCTGGTTCTGGCCATCGGCAACCCGTTCGGCGTGGGCCAGACGGTGACCAACGGCATCATCTCGGCCCTGAACCGGACTGAGACAGGTATTTCCGACAGCGGCTCCTTCATCCAGACCGATGCGGCCATCAACCCCGGCAACTCGGGCGGGGCGCTGGTGGACATGGACGGCAATCTGATCGGCATCAATACGGCCATCTTCTCGCGGTCGGGGTCGTCGGCGGGCGTCGGCTTCGCCGTGCCTGCGGTGATGGTGAAGCGGGTGGTCGATTCTGCACTGGGCGGCGCAAGCGCGGTGGTGCGGCCCTGGCTGGGCGTGAAGGGCAACACCGTCACCGGCGACATCGCGGGCAGTCTGGGCCTCAGCCGTCCGCAGGGGATCGTGGTGACGGATGTCTACGCCAACGGCCCCGCCGCCCGCGCAGGCGTGCGTCAGGGCGACGTCATCACCGCTGTCGATGGGCAGGAGGTGAATGATCAGGGCGGGCTGAACTACCGCGTCGGCTCACGTAATCCGAACGATCAGGTTCAGGTGGCCATCCTGCGTGACGGTCGCGCCCAGACCCTTAGCGCGCGTGTCCAGCCTCTGCCGGGCGATGCTGATCCCAAGCAGGGAACGACGATTGAGGCCGGGCCGTTCTCGGGCGCCGAGGTCGTTGCTCTGAACCCGGCGCTGGCCGACCGTCTGGGCGGCGATCCCTTCACTACGGGCGTGATCATCACCGGCGTGTCCGGTCGCGGTTACGCCGCCCGTGCTGGCTTCCGTCAGAACGACCTGATCGTCAGCATCAACGGCCGCGCCATCAACTCGGCCCGCGATGTGGAAGCCGCTGGCGCCGGTCGTGGCCCATGGGATGTCGTCATCAATCGCGGCGGCCGTCAGGTGCGCGGCGTCCTGAGATAAAGGGAGAGCTAGGCGCAGCCTTGCGCCTGCCTTTGCGCTTCTATGGCGGCCAGTCGCGCATCAACTGCGCGATCCGCGTCGCTTTTCGCGGTCGAATACAGGCGCGGTTTTTCTGCACGCGCTTTGCGGTCGCCTGAAGCAATGCTTTCGATCTGCGCCTGCAGGCGACGCCCGTCGTCGGCTGCGGTGGAGAGTTGCGCGCAAGTCAGGCTCTGGTCAGATGCAGGCGCCCAAGCAACAGCCATCGGATAGCGATGGACCGCGCAACCCGCTGTCGTCAGGCAGGCTAAAGCTAAGATCGACAGCGAGGTTAGTTTGGTCATCTTGTCCCGAAACCTTCACAAGCACCGGCACTGCGCCGATGATTTGCGGAGCTTTCAGGCGGATTGGCGAATGACGCCAGTTAATCTCTGGTAAGTTCGGCCGTTCAGCCCTTCTTCGGTCCGCCGATCGACCAGGTGTGGCCGAAGGGGTCGCGGAGCTGGCCGTAGCGGTCGCCCCAGAACTGATCGGCCATGTCCATGACCGGCTCGGCGCCGCCGACCACCATGGCGCGGGTCCACCAGGCGTCGGGGTCTGTGACCTGCAGGTGCAGGGTGACGCCCACAGGGCGGATGTTGGACTGGCCGGTGTATTCCGGGAACTCGTCGTTCAGCATGACGCTGGCGCCATTGATCTTGAGATGGGCGTGGATCAGCCGCTCGCCGTCGTCGGCCAGCCTGCGGTCCAGCACCTCTGCCCCAAAGGCGATGATGTAGAAGTCCACCGCCGCCGAGGCGCCGCGCGCCGGAATTGTCAGGTGGGGCGTCACGCCACCGGTCGGGCCCTGGTTCGGATTGGCGTCGGTCATTGGGCGATCTCCGTGATTGCGCCCTTCTAACGCGTGAAAAGGCTTTGGCGAACGACTACATGTAGAAATCCATGACTGATCTGTTCGAAGCCTCCGGCATCCTGCCCCCCGACGCGCCCCTGGCCGACCGTCTTCGCCCGCGCAGGCTGGAAGAGGTGGTGGGGCAGGATCATCTGCTTGGCCCCGGCGGCCCGATCCGGCGCATGATCGAGGCGGGGCGTCTGGGTTCGATGATCCTGTGGGGGCCGCCCGGCACCGGCAAGACCACCATCGCCCGGCTGCTGGCGCAGGCGGCGGGCTATGAATACCAGTCGATCAGCGCGGTCTTCTCGGGCGTCGCTGATCTGAAGAAGGCGTTTGAGGCGGCGCGGATGCGGCGGGCGGCGGGGCAGTCGACCCTGTTGTTCGTTGACGAGATCCATCGCTTCAACCGCGCCCAGCAGGATGGATTCCTGCCCTTTGTCGAGGCGGGGGTGGTGACGCTGGTCGGAGCCACGACCGAGAACCCCAGTTTCGAGCTGAACGGGGCTCTGCTGTCGCGAAGCCAGGTCTATGTGCTGAAGCGTCTGGACGATGCGGCGCTGGGGCAATTGCTGAGCCGGGCCGAGGCCCATATGGAAAAGCCGCTGCCCCTGACCGATGAGGCGCGGCATGCCCTGCTGGCGCTGGCGGATGGCGATGGACGTTATCTGCTGACCATGTCGGAAGTGTTGTTCGACCTGCCGGAAGGCGAGATACTGGACGTGCAGGGTCTGGCCGGGGTGCTGCAACGACGGGCGCCCGCCTACGACAAGTCACGGGAAGAACACTACAACCTGATCTCGGCCCTGCATAAGTCGGTGCGCGGCTCCGACCCGGATGCGGCCCTGTACTGGCTGGCGCGGATGCTGAACGGCGGCGAAGACCCGCTGTATCTGGCGCGGCGCATCGTGCGGATGGCGGTCGAGGACATCGGCGAGGCGGACCCGCTGTCGATCCTGGTCGCCAATGCGGCCAAGGACACCTACGACTTCCTCGGCAGCCCCGAGGGCGAACTGGCGCTGGCGCAGGCGGTGGTGCATCTGGCCACCGCGCCAAAGTCGGTCGGCGTCTATGAGGCCTTCAAGGCGGCGAAGAAGGCGGCCTTTGAAACGGGCTCGCTGATGCCGCCCGCCCATATACGCAACGCCCCGACCAAGCTGATGAAGGAACTGGGCTACGGCAAGGGCTATCAGTACGACCCGGACACGCCCGAGGGTTTCTCGGGCGCCAACTTCTTCCCCGACGAGATGGAGCGCCGCACCTTCTACAAGCCCAAGGGCGAAGGGCATGAGGAGAAGGTCAAGCTGCGGCTGGAACGCTGGGCCGCGATGCGGGCGCGGATGCAGGCGGAAGACTGACCTTCAGACTGAACGCCGTTCATTGTCGGGCCTTGGCGACAGGCCTATCCTGGCTTTTCAGACGTGGGAGCGGATGATGATCCAGACGGTGAAGACGCCTTGGCATCTGTGGCTGGTGGCGGGGCTGGCCCTGCTTTGGAACGGGTTCGGCGCGTTCGATTCCTTTATGTCCCTGACGCAGGGGGATCCCTATCTGCGTTCCATGGGCATGACCGAGGCGCAGATCGCCTATTTTCATCGGTTTCCGACCTGGATGTCCGTCGCCTGGGTGGTCGGGACCTGGGGCGGGCTGGCGGGGGCGATCCTGTTATTGCTGAGGCGCCGATGGGCGCTGTGGGCCTTTGGCGCTTCGTTCATCGGCGTGCTGGCCACGATCTACTACACCTTCATCGGCTCGCCAGACGGGGCCCAGGTCATGAGCGGCAACACGGCTATGACGGGCGTGATTACGACAATCGCAGTGCTTTTGATCGGCTACGCCCGGTTCATGACGCAGCGCGGCGTTCTGCTCTGAGTTTGGGCGGCGTCGCGTCAGCTTGAGGCCAGACCGCCAGGCAGCAGTTCGGCGCGACCCGTGAGGCTGAGCTCCAATAGGGCAGACGCGACCTGAGCCATCGGCGCGTTCAGGGCGCGGGCGATTTCGTCACGCGGGGTCGGCGTTGGTGACAGCAGGGCGGCGACACGGTCGAGGAAGGCGTCGTCGACATCCTCTTCATAGCGCAACGGCGCTGACGGTGGCTCGCGCAGGGTCCGCAGGGTGTTGAAGGCGCGGTCGATATCTTCGATCCCCTCACACAGGATGGCGCCCTGACGCAGCAGTTCGTTGGGACCACGGGCGCGCGGGTCCAGCGGCGAGCCCGGAACGGCGAAGACATCGCGTCCCTGTTCGGCGGCGAGACGGGCGGTGATCAGCGACCCGGAGCGAATTTCCGCCTCGACCACCACGACCCCGCGTGACAGGCCGGAGATGATGCGGTTGCGTCGGGGGAAGTCGCGGGCCTGGGCGCGGGCGCCGATTGGGCTTTCAGAGACGACACAGCCCTGTTCGATCAGGCGGGCGTAGAGGTCGGTGTTCTCGGACGGATAGATGTCGTCCACCCCGCCGCCCAGAACGGCGACGGTTCCTGTCGGCAGGGCGCCTTCGTGGGCGGCGGCGTCGATGCCGCGCGCCATGCCTGAGACGACGACGTGACCGGCCTGACCCAATTGCTGCGCCAGACCGCGCGCGATGCGCTGGCCGCCTGCCGAGGCGATGCGCGCGCCGACGATGGCGACCGATGGACGGTTCAGCAGTTCAACACGTCCTCGCGTCCACAGGATCGGCGGAGGCGGATCAAGCGCCGCCAGCATTTCGGGATAGTCGGCGTCGCCCAGCACCAGCAGGCGGGCCTTGATCTGGTCGCCCCGATCCAGTTCGCGCTGAACAGCTTCGACCGGCGGGGGGATGGAGGCGGCGCCGGACTTGCGCACCAGATCGGGCAGGGCGTCCAGCACCTGTATGGCCGAGCCATATCGCAACAGCAGTTGGGAAAAGGCGACGGGGCCGATGCGGTCGGTGCGGGCGAGCCGCAGCCGGGCGAACCGTTCGGCCCCGGTCAGGCTCACGCCTTCTTGGCCCCGATGCGCGGTTCCGCGCCCTTCAGCAGCCGGGTGATGTTCTCGTGGTGGCGAATCCAGATCAGCACGGCAGAGAAGATGGTCAGGATCAGGATCGGCGTCCCGACTGGCAAGCCGATGGCGGCCAGCGGCAAGAGCGCCAGCAGCGGCGCGGTCGCGGCTGAAATCAGCGCGGCCAGCGAGGAATAACGGAAGGCGAAGGCGGCGATCAGCCAGACGGCGGCCGCCATCAGACCCAGCGGCCAGGCGGCGGCCAGCAGCAGACCATAGAAGGTGGCCACGCCCTTGCCGCCCTTGAAGCCCAGCCAGACGGGGAACAGGTGACCCAGGAAGGCCGCCCCGCCCGCGATGGCGCCCGCGGCTTCGCTATGGAACAGGTGGCGCGCGATCAGCAGGGCCGCGGCGCCCTTGCCTGCGTCCAGAAGCAGGGTGGCCAGGGCCAGATCCTTGCGGCCGGTCCGCAGCACATTGGTCGCGCCGATGTTGCCGGAACCGATGTTGCGCACATCGCCCGCGCCCGCAGCACGGGTGATGACGACGCCGAACGGAATCGAACCGAGCAGATAGCCGCCGAGCGCCGCCAGCGCCAAAGTCCCCAAAGCGGGCCCGACCAGATCCTGCACGTTGATTCGCTCCCCGCGTGTTGTGGCGGCAAAATGCGTCGGCGCGCGGTTCGTAGCAAGCGCGATCCCACCTCTTGACCCGACGATCCTCGCAGCGTCTGGTCCTGCCCCCATGCTGGAGATCGCCCATCATGCGCACCACCATGACCGCCGCATTGGCGATACTGATGATGACGTCAGGTTGTGTTGTGGCGGATCGTGAGGAGAAGGCGACGGCCTCTGGTCCTGCGATGGCGGCCTATTTCGACTGTGTGCGCGATGGGGGTGTCGCGATTTCGGCGCATCGGGCGGTGTCGACGATGGACCAGCCGGAGAACTCCATCTCGGCCATCGAGGCGACGGGGCGGGCGATCCCCAATGCGATACTGGAACTGGATGCGGCCCTGACGCGCGACGGCCATCTGGTGCTGATGCACGACGAGACGATGCGGCGCACCACGACCGGGCGCGGCCGTGTCCGCGATCTGACGCTGGCGCAGGTGAAGCAGGTGCGGCTGAGGGCGTCGAACGGGGCGCGCACTAATGAGGCCGTGCCGACACTGGGCGAGGCGCTGGATGCGGCGGGTCGTGTCGGGGCCATCGCCAGCATCGACCTGAAACCGGCCGAGGGCGGCAGCACCCTCGAACTGGCGCGGGCGGTGGTCGGTCAGGTTCTGCGCTCAGGCGCGTCTGATCGTGTGATCCTGATCACCTATGCGGCCGAGGACGCGCGGGCGGTGGCGGCGCTGGCGCCCGAGATGATGATCTCCGCCGGGGTGAGCCGCCTCAGTGATCTGGACGGGCTGAACACTCCGCAGATATTAGCGTGGACCGGCACGCGAGAGGAACGACCCCGGCTGTGGCGCGGACTGAAGGCGCGGGGCGTCGAGGTCCAGTTCGGCACTCTGGGCGCTGAGGGCGTGCGCCGCGACGACCGCTATGCCGAGGACGGGGATGTTTCGGAATACCGCGATCTGTTCGATCAGGGCGTGACGGTGATCGCCACCGACACGCCGCTGGCGGTTAAGGGCGTGCTGGCCGCCGAGGTCGCCAAGGCGGCGACGTGTGAGAGGCCGAGGTGAGTTCGCGGGCGTTCAGTGAACCTTACGGCCCGCGACCCATGTGTCGACGACCTTGCCCTGAAGACGGCGGCCGTCGAACGGCGAGTTCTTGGACTTGGAGTGCAGGGCGTCTGCGTCGACGATGACCGGCGCGCCGGGGTCGAACAGGATCAGGTCCGCAGGCGCGCCTTCGGCCAGAACGCCAGCGTCGAGCCCCAGCAGGGCGGCGGGGCCTTGCGTCAGCGGACGCAGCACGTCCAGCAGGTCCAGACCGTCTTCGTGATGCAGGGTCAGGGCGGCGGGCAGCAGGGTCTCAAGCCCGATGGCGCCGGGTGCGGCCTCGGCGAACGGGCGGCGCTTGTCCTCGGCGGGGGCAGGGGTGTGGGCCGAGGTGATGACGTCGATCAGGCCTTCACGCACCGCTTCGATCAGGGCCTGACGATCGGCCTCTGAACGTAGCGGCGGGTCGATGCGGTAGAAGGTGCGATAGTCGCCGATATCCACCTCGTTGAAGCACAGGTGGTTGATGGAGACGCTGACAGCGACCTCCAGCCCCTTGGCGCGGGCGCGGGCCAGCGTCTCCAGCGCGCCCTCGGTCGAAATCTGGTCGACCAGGAAACGGGCGCCGGTTTGTTCGACCAGTGCCAGATCGCGTTCCAGACCGATGCGTTCGGCGATGGCGGGGCTGCCAGACAAGCCCAGTCGCGTGGCCAGTTCGCCAGAGGCGGCGACCGCGCCTTCGGTCAACCACGGGTCGGACGGGCGGCAGGCGATCAGGGCGTTGAAGGCGGCGGCATAGCTCATCACCCGCTGCAGGGTGCGGCTGTTGACGATGACCTTGTCCACGTCGGTGAAGTACAGGGCGCCCGCTTCGTCCATCAGGCCGATCTCGGCCATGCGCTGACCGTCCAGCGCCTTGGTGGCGGCGCCGGCTGCGCGGACATTGACCAGGTTCAGGGCGGCGCCGCGACGCTGGATGAACTCGATCACCGCCGGGTCGTCGATGGCGGGGTCGGTGTCGGGCTGGACCACGATGGTGGTCACGCCGCCAGCGGCGGCGGCCAGACTGGCGGACTTCAGCGTCTCGCGCGGTTCGGCGCCGGGTTCGCCGGTCTTGACGCGAATGTCGATCAGGCCGGGCGACAGGCACAGGCCGTCGGCGTCGATGATCTGATCGGCAGCCAGATCAGGGGCGGCGCCATGGACGACGCGGATGATGCGGCCGTCCTCGATCAGGACCGAACCCAGACCGTCATAGTCGCTGGCGGGGTCCAGAAGGCGGGCGTTGACGATTGCCAGAGTGGTCATCGGGCGTCTCCCCAACGGGCGGAGAGGGAGGCCAGAACGGCCATGCGGGCGGCGACGCCCATCTCGACCTGATCCTGGATCAGCGAAACGTTGAGGTCGTCGGCGACATCGGAATCGATCTCGACGCCGCGGTTCATCGGGCCGGGGTGCATGACCTTGGCGCCCGGCTTGGCCCAGGCCAGCTTCTCGCGATCCAGACCCCAGAAACGGAAATATTCGCGGGTGGAGGGGACCAGCGCGCCGGCCATCCGCTCAAGCTGAAGACGCAGCATCATAACCACGTCACAGCCTTGCAGCCCCTCGCGCATGTCGTGGAAGACCTCGCAGCCCCAGCGGTCGGCGTCGCCCGGCACCAGGGTCGGCGGGCCGATCAGACGCACGCGGGCGCCCATCATCTGCAGCAGGGCGACGTTGGAGCGGGCCACACGGCTGTGGGTGATGTCGCCGCAGATGGCGACGGTCAGGCTGGTCACATCGCCGAAGGCGCGGTGCAGCGACAGCAGGTCCAGCAGGGCCTGCGTCGGGTGTTCGTGGCGGCCGTCGCCGGCATTGACCACGGCGCAGCCGACCTTCTGGCTGAGCAGTTCAGCGGCGCCCGAGGCAGAGTGGCGCACGACCAGAATGTCGGGCTTCATGGCGTTCAGGGTGACCGCCGTGTCGATCAGGGTCTCGCCCTTCTTCACCGAGGACGAGGCGACCGGCATGGTGACGACATCGGCGCCCAGACGCTTGGCCGCAATCTCGAATGACGACGAGGTGCGGGTCGAGTTCTCGAAGAACAGGTTCACCACCGTGCGGCCGTGCAGCACGTCCAGCGCCTTGGAGGATTGGCGGTTGAAGTCGACGAAGGCGTCGCCCAGCTCCAGCAACTGCGGCGTCACGAACGGATTCAGGTCCGAGGCGGCGAGGAAGTGGGATTTCGGGAACGGGATCAGCCGCTCCTGAATGGTCTGGTCGGTGACGAGGGAGGGCTGGGTCATCGAGACGCGGCTATAGGCGTGACTCGCCCCAAACGCCAGACTTGGGCGCCAGACTCGGTCGCCAGTCAGGTGAAGTGGAACAGGGTCAGCAGGATGGGGATGACGACGGCGCTGCCCACGGTGGTCAGAGCGATGACGCCTGCGATCAAGGGCGCGTCGCCGCCCATCTGACGCGCCAGCACATAGGAGGCCGCAGAGCCCGGCGCGGCGCCGCAGATCAGGGCGATGCCCTGCGCCAGACTATCGCCGCCCAAGGCCCAGGCGATGAACCACATCAGCGGCGGCATGATGCCCAGCTTGACCAGGGTGACGGCGGCGATGGTCTTTCGACGGCGTTTGACCTCAGCGAAAGACAGACCGGCCCCGGCGACGATCAGACCCAGCGGCAGGGCGGCGGCGCCCAGCAGGTCCATGACCTCGGACAGGCCGGGGATCAGCGGCACGCGCAGGAAGTTCAGCGCCAGACCGATCAGACAGGCCAGCAGGATCGGATTGGCGATCATCGATTTCAGCAGGCCCAGAACCGAGGGCTCGCGATGCAAGGCTCCCCATTTCGCCAGCACGGCGACGCAGGCGATGTTGGTCACCGGAATGATGAAGGCGATGGCCACGGCGGCCAAGGCCGTGCCCTCTGAGCCATAGATCGACTGGATCACCGGTACGAAGACGAAGCTGTTCCAGCGGATCACACCTTGAAAGACGCTGGTGTAGGCGGGGCCGTCCAGCTTGATCAGGGGCTTGGCCGCCAGCGTCGCCGCCGCCACGATCAGGGTCGCGCCCACGGCGGCGGAACCTGCCGCCGTCGCCCCGCCGCCCGCCAGATTGGCGTGCCAGATCGCGGGGATCAGGAAGCTGGGATAGAAGATGTTGATCGACAGCTTCTCGATGGGCCGCCAGGCGTCGTCGGGCAGGAAGCCGGATTTGCGCAGGCCGTAGCCCAGGGCGATCATCAGAAAGACGGGCAGGATGCCCGCGATCAGGGCTGTCAAATCCAGGTCGCCTGATCCCGCACCCGATCCAGCGCCCCTTGCAGAATCCAGGCGGCGGCGGTGCGGTCGACGACCTGAGCGCGGCGCTTGCGGTTCAGGTCCAGGTCTTCAATCAGGAAGCGTTCGACGGCGCTGGTGGACAGGCGTTCGTCCCAGAAGGCGATGTTGATGGGGCGCAGCCGCTCCAGATTGCGGGCGAAGGCGCGGCAGGACTGGGCGCGGGGGCCTTCGGTGCCGTCCATGTTGGCGGGCAGACCGATGACCAGGGCCGAGACCTTGCGGTGGTTCATCAGCTTGAAGAGGTGTTCGGCCTCCAGCGTGAACTTGGACTTGCGGATCAGCTCCAGCGGCGAGGCGATCAGGCGCGTGGAATCCGACACGGCGACGCCGATGGTCTTTTCGCCCAGGTCCAGCCCCATCCACGGGGTGTCGGGTGGGCAGGCGGCGGGCAGGTCGAGGAGGTCAAGAACGGGCACGGCCTGCGGTTAGGACTGGCGCGCGACGAAGTCAAAGGCGATGGTGCGGGAATGACACGCGCGATCCTGATCCTGTTTGTCGTTTTCGGCCTGGCGGCCTGTGGCGAGCCTGATGCGCCCAAGGGGCGTCCCAAGGTCGCGCCGCCGCCCACGCCCCTGTCTGTGACCAAGGCCCCGGCGGCGCCTGCCGGACCGGGGGCTGCGGTCGCCGCCGTCTCGGGCGACGGGATGCTGCAGGCGGCCAGCGTATCGCAGTTGGAGAGCCTGCCGCGTCTGAACGCCAAGGTGTTCAGCGTCTCGGGCGGTGATCCGGCGCTGAACGGGCTGGTGACCTATTTCGGGCTGTTTGCGGGCGCGGACGAGGGGTGGCGGGTCTATCCCATCGGGGATTTCAACGAATGGCGGGTGGTCGAATCTGCGCCGGGAAAGGTGGTGCTGGCAGTGCGGCAGGACGTGGCGGCGGACGATGGAAGCATCAAGAACAGCCCCCGGTTCATCCATGTCAGCTTCGACAACACGGGCGATGTGCCGCCTGATGCGATTTCAGTCGCTTCGTCGGACTGACGAAACCTTGTGAATCCGGGCACGGGCCGTTAGTCACCACGGCTTAATCTCGCATGACTGGAGGGCCGCATGGCCATCGACGCTGCGACGGTGCGCAAGGTTGCGCATCTCGCCCGCATCAAGACCCCCGAGGATCGGCTGGAGCCGCTGGCGCAGGAGCTGAACGGCATCCTGAACTGGATCGAGCAGTTGGATCAGGTGGATGTCGAAGGCGTGGAGCCGATGACCTCGAACGTGGCCCAGCCGCTGCGTCTGCGCGACGACGTCGTCACCGACGGCGCCAAGCGCGACGCCGTCCTGTCCAATGCCCCGAAGTCGGCTGACGGCTTCTTCGTCGTGCCCAAGGTGGTCGAATAGTCATGAGCGACCTGACCAAACTGACCCTGAAGGCGGCCGTCGACGGCCTGAAGGCCAAGGAATTCTCCTCGGCTGAAATCACCCAGGCCTTCCTGACCAATATCGAAGCCTCGAACCCGACCCTGAACGCCTATGTCGAAGTGACGGCGGACAAGGCGCTGGAGATGGCCAAGGCGTCCGACGCCCGTCTGGCGGCAGGCGAGGGCGGCGTGCTGGAAGGCGCGCCCTTGGGCATCAAGGATCTGTTCTGCACCGAAGGCGTACAGACGACCGCAGGCTCCAACATGCTGCGCGGCTTTGTTCCGCCGTATGAATCCACCGTGACCGCCAATCTGTGGCGTGACGGTGCGGTCATGCTGGGCAAGCTGAACATGGACGAATTCGCCATGGGTTCGTCCAACGAGACCTCGGCCTTTGGTCCGGTGAAGAACCCGTGGAAGTCGAACGGCTCCAACGCCGATCTGACACCGGGCGGTTCGTCGGGCGGTTCGGCCTCGGCTGTCGCCGCTGACCTGTGTCCGCCGCCTTCACCGGCACCGTGGGCATCAAGCCGACCTATGGCCGCGCCAGCCGTTTCGGCATGGTGGCGTTCGCGTCGTCGCTGGATCAGGCCGGTCCGATCACCAAGACGGTCGAGGATGCGGCCCTGCTGCTGCAATCCATGTGCTCGTTCGACGTCAAGGATTCGACCAGCCTGGACATCCCGACGCCTGACTGGACCCAGTCGGTCGGCAAGTCGGTCAAGGGCCTGCGCATCGGCGTGCCGCGCGAATATGTCGTGGACGGGATGCCGGCTGAAATTCAGGCCCTGTGGGATCAGGGCGTGGCCTGGCTGAAGGACGCCGGCTGCGAGATCGTCGAGATCAGCCTGCCGCACACCAAATACGCCCTGCCGACCTATTATATCGTCGCACCCGCTGAGGCGTCGTCGAACCTGGCCCGTTACGACGGGATGCGGTTCGGTCACCGCGCGGACGAGTTCAAGTCGCTGGACGACCTGTACGCCACCTCGCGCGCCGAGGGCTTCGGCAAGGAAGTGCAACGTCGCCTGACCATCGGCGCCTATGTGCTGTCGGCCGGTTTCTATGACGCCTATTACGTCAAGGCGCTGAAGGTGCGTCGCCGCATCGCCGAGGACTTCGACAATGTCTGGGGACAGGTGGACGCCATCCTGACGCCGTCGACGCCGTCGGCTGCGTTTGCTCTGGGCGACAAGCAGATCGACCCGCTGACCATGTATCTGAACGACGTCTTCACGGTGACGACCAATCTGGCCGGTCTGCCGGGCATCTCGGTGCCTGCGGGCGTGGATTCCGGTGGTCTGCCGCTGGGCCTTCAGGTCATCGGCAAGGCGCTGGACGAGGCGACCGTCTTCCAGGTCGGCGCGGCGCTGGAACGCGCGGCGGGCTTTACGGCCAAACCCGGCAAGTGGTGGTGATATGAAAAGGGCCCGCAGATCGCGGGCCCTTTTTTTGTGATTACTGCGCCGGGATCGCCTTCAGGTCGGCGTCGATGGCGGCGATCTTTTCGTCGGTGATGTGGCCGTCGGAGAAGGGCGCGATCTGGGCCAGGGTCAGGCCCTTGAACTGGTCATAGGCGGGGTGGGTGTTGATGCCGGGCAGGTGCTTGTCCAGCACCGCCTTGGTCGCGGGATTGGCGATCAGGTCTTCGATCGAGCTGTCGATAGTGGGGCGGGCGTGATGCGCGTGGTCCGCCGATGCGGCCGGAGCCGGGGCGGGCGCTGGTTGGGCGGTCTGGGCGGAGGCGGCGCCTGCGATCAGGAGCGAGGCGGTTGCGGTGGCGAACAGGGTCTTGATCATCGAAAATCTCCGTTGAGATGGTGAAGATGCACGTAGTTTGGCGACATCATTACGACAGGCTCTTTCTCCGCGTCCATCGGGGCGCTAGGACGAACACATGACCGATACCGCTACGAACACCAAACTCATCCAGGGTCGGACCGGCCCGTGGGAAATCGTCATGGGGCTGGAGATCCACGCCCAGGTGGCGTCCAAGGCCAAGCTGTTCTCCGGGGCCGCCGTCGGCTTCGGCGCAGGCCCCAATGAGCAGGTGTCGCTGGTGGACGCGGGCTTCCCCGGCATGTTGCCGACGCTGAACAAACACTGCGTCGAACAGGCCGTCCGCACGGGGCTGGGCCTGCGCGCGCAGATCAACAAGCGCAGCCAGTTCGATCGCAAGAACTACTTCTATCCTGACCTGCCGACCGGCTATCAGATCAGCCAGCTCTATTACCCCATCGTGGGCGAGGGCGTGGTCGAGGTTGAGGGCGAAGACGGCGCCTTCTTCAACGTCGGCATCGAGCGCCTGCACCTGGAACAGGACGCGGGCAAGCTGATCCACGACCTGTCGCCGACCGAATCCTATGTCGACCTGAACCGGGCCGGCACGGCGCTGATGGAGATCGTCTCGCGCCCCGACCTGCGCACGCCCGACGAGGCGGTCGCCTACGTCAAGAAGATCCGCACCATCCTGATCTATCTGGGCACCTGCGACGGCGACATGGAGAAGGGCAACCTGCGGGCCGACGTGAACGTGTCCGTCTGCCGCGCCGGGAACTACGACAAGTTCAAGGAAACGGACGACTTCAGCTATCTGGGCACGCGTTGCGAGATCAAGAACGTCAACAGCTTCCGCTTCATATCTCAGGCGATCCAGTATGAGGCCCGCCGCCAGATCGAGATTCTGGAAGACGGTGGTTCGATCACGCAGGAGACGCGCCTGTACGACCCGACCGCAGGCGAAACCCGTTCGATGCGCTCCAAGGAAGAGGCGCAGGATTACCGCTACTTCCCCGATCCCGACCTGCTGCCGCTGGATCTGGAACAGGCGTGGATCGACGACATCAAGGCGTCTCTGCCTGAACTGCCGGACGACAAGCGCAAGCGCCTGATGAGCGAGTATGGCCTGTCGCAATACGACGCCATCGTGCTGATCTCGGAACAGGCCAAGGCCGACTATTTCGAAACCGCAGCCAAGGGCCGCGACGCCAAGCTGGTGTCCAACTGGGTCACGAATGAGGTTTCGGCGCGTCTGGCTGCTGACAACAAGGACTTCAGCGACAACCCGCTGCCTGCCGCGCATGTGGCGCAGCTGGTCGAACTGATCGAGACGAATGTCATCTCGTCCAAGATCGCCAAGGAAGTCTTCGACTACGTCTGGAACGGCGAAGGCTCGCCCGCCGAGGTGGTCGAGAAGCACGGCCTGAAACAGGTCACCGACACGGGCGCCATCGAGAAGGCTGTCGATGAAATCATCGCCGCCAACCCGGACAAGGCGGCAGCGGTCGCCGAGAAGCCTCAGGCCATCGGCTGGTTCGTCGGTCAGGTGATGAAGGCCACGGGCGGCAAGGCCAACCCGGCGGCGGTCAACGATATTCTGAAGGCGAAGCTGGGGCTGTAACGGCTGCTTCTGCGTCATCCTCGGGCTTGACCCGAGGATCGGAGACGGATCGATCTGTGCCTATGCGTTGACGCAAAGCGGCGGATGGCCCGGCCCTCGGGTCAAGCCCGAGGGTGACGAAGCCTATAGAATAAAAGGCCCGGAGAGCGATCTCCGGGCCTTTGTCTTTCTCGGCTACCAGCGCCAGGCGTCACGAATGACGTCGATGATGTAGCCGTCGTAGTCGTCGATCAGGTAGATGGTGTTATCGACCGAGACCCAGCGCGTGCCCTCGGGCGGATAGCCGAGGCCGTAGGTGCGCCAGTCGTTCAACTGGTAGCGCCAGAAGATGTCCGGCAGATACTGACCCACCGACCAGTAGCGGCCCCAATAGGAGCGGGGGACGCTGTAGTAGCCCCAGCCCGGCGCGAAATAGAAGCCGACGCGGACGCCGCTGTAGCCCCGGAAGCGGTTGTCATTACGCCACCAGTTCGGATTGCGGTCGCGATAGAAGTCGCGGCGCCATTGGTTGCTGTTGAACCGTTGGCGGAACTCGCGCTCCATGCGGTCGCGATCACGCCCGTTGTTCCAGTTGTTTCCGGGGCGGTTGGGCTGACCCGGACGGTTCCAGTTGTTGTCGGGGCGTCCTGCGCCTGGGCGGTCTGGGCGATTCCAGCCGTTGTCGGGGCGGTCGGGACGTCCTGCGCCGGGGCGATCAGGGCGATTGCCGCCATTGTTCGGACGGTCCGGGC
>NZ_JABAZW010000081.1:0-2403 GCF_018608325.1 Brevundimonas sp.
CCCTCCTCCGACCGGGCCTCCGCCCGGCCGGGGCTGTCGAGGACCGACGGATGTCTGAGCATGGAGACGCCGTGTTAGACTGGTCGCCGCTTCATCGCGGACGATCCAGGGAAAGACGACATGGACGAGCAGACTCTGTCGGCGAAGGACACACGCGATCTCGAACGGATGACCAAATCCATCGTCGAGATCTGCGTGCGCAATACGGGTCTGGAGGACCTGCACGCGGGACGGTTCCCGGTGTCACACACCGGCGACTTCAGCGACGTCACCGTGCGGACGCCGGACGGCGACATCCCCTGGACCGAACTCAGCCGGATTTCCGATCCCGAAATGAAGGCGCTCATGATCGAGGTCGTCGATCGCGTCTTCACCTACATGCGCTACCCCCAGGCGCTCGCCGCGATCCCGGGTGGGCGCACGTGGGACCGACCCAAGCTGGATGAAAACCTGATGAAGACCGTGCGTCGCCGACAGGCCCAGCGCGCCGAAGAGGCGTAGGCCCGACCTAGATCCCCGCCGGAACGGAGGCGAGCCATTGCCGGAAGGCGGTAGCGTCGGCCGCAGACCCGAAATGGTAGTTGTCGCCACTGCCGTAGAACCAGCCGGGGCCGGCCCTGGCCTCGAGCCAGGCGACCATCCGCTGAGGATCGCCCGCGCCCCGGCTCGCCAGACTCAGCTGCGAGATCGGTTCCTTGGCGCGAGCCCATTCCATCGGCGTCAGTCTGTTCATCGCCAAGGCCAGGACGACTGTTCGGCGGCGCTGTCGATCCGACAGCGCCGGGTCTCCACATGAACCTGTCAGGCTGCGGCGCCGTCGAGGACCGCGCCGACGGGATGGCGACGCAACACCGCCTCGATGACTTTCGGCTGGTCGACCGGTGCGAACACCCGAGGGGTGAAGGCGATGATCTCCACGAAACAGCCCAGGGCGACCAGAGCGTCACGATCCGTCCGACCCCCGACCACCTCGATGCGCCAGCGATCCATGACCCGGGACCGCTTCAGCCACAGCCCGCCCTCCAGCGACAGCTGGACGTTGCGGTCCAGGATCGTCGCGGCTGTTCTGGCGCCATCCGCCCAGACTTCGGCGACATCGGTCAGGCCCAGGCTCGTCTTGAGGGCGCGGGCCTGGACGGCGTCCAGCACCCGACCGAGCCAACGGCGCCCGTCGGGCGCCCGCACGCGGCGGACCGAGCAGCCTCGCGCCGGCAACCGGCCCCAGATCGGCAGCAACAACCCGGTCGCGAGGGTGAGTTCGCGCGTTCGCCATGGATCGGTTCCGGCGACCTCCTCGTCCCAGACCCGACGCCAGGCCGAGCGTTCCGCAGGCTTCCACGCGGACTCCTCGAACGTCTTCTCGGCCATCGTCTGGCGGTCGTCGGGACGAACCAGCCGCACGGCGGTGATCAGCCGGTTCTCGTCCGTCGAGGTGGTCAGGCCCAGTTCAGCGATCGCGGCGCGGCCCGACTTCTCGTTTATAACCAGCCGGTGGGCGACGTCCTCCGCCCAGGTCAGGGCATCGTCCGAGACAAGGAGCTCTCGTCGGACCTTGAGCGAAAAGGTCATCAGAGCCGTCTCGGCGCCGGTGGAGACATCGGTCCGGATGACCTCCTGATCCGTGACCTCCAGTTCCTCGGCCTCGATGTCTTCCAGACCGCGATCCAGATCACCAGAAGCTGCGGCGCGCTCGAGGATGCCGGACAGGATCCGGTCGAAGTCCGCGAACAGAGCGTTCTGGTCGGCGATGCGCAGCGCCAGCAACCGGTTGAGGAAGGTGTGGATGGGCGGCAGGTTGTCGGAGGGTTTCAGGCCGCCGTCGTCATCGAGCAGCTTCAGGCTCGTCCTGGCCATGAAGGTCTCCAGCGTCATCGACGACAATTCGTCGAAGGCTAGCGCGCCGTAGAAGACCAGCAGAGCCCGGCGCGCCCAGGGGCTCTCCAGATTGTCCTCGGCCCGGAACAGCCCGGCCCCGGCGGTTCGGCGCTCGCCTCTGGTCAGGGCGCCGAGTGAGTCCAGCCGACGGGCGATCGTCGAGGTGAACCGCTTCTCGCCCTGGATGTCGGTGGTCACCGGCCGGAACAGGGGCGCGGAGGCCTGGTGGGTGCGGTGGCTACGGCCCAGACCCTGGATGGCGGCGTCGGCGCGCCAACCCGGCTCGACCAGATAGTGGACCCGCCGCTGCCGGTTCGGAACCGAGAGGTCCGAATGATAACTGCGCCCCGTTCCACCGGCGTCGGAAAAGATCAGCACCCGTTTGCGCCCCGACATGAAGGCGTCGGTCTCGGCCCGCGCCGCCGAAGCGCCGCGCCGCTCGCTCGACGGCGAGATGGGGGTTACCCGTCAGGACCTTGGTTAGGGTTAGGGCTAGGGTTGTGGTTGGCGTTAGGGTTAGGGTTAGGG
>NZ_JABAZW010000081.1:2413-39316 GCF_018608325.1 Brevundimonas sp.
GTCGCGCACCACCACCCGGCGCGACCGGCCGGTGATCTCGGCGACGGCGTCCGTGCCAAAGGCCTCAAGAAGGGCGTCGAGGACTCCGGGAACTGCGGGCAGACAAGCCATCTTCCCGATCAAGGCTTCGCGCAAGACGAGCGCCTCCTGACTGACGGCGGGCCGTCCTTCGTCCATGACCGGGACCATGGTGACAATGCCGTCGTCATCCTCGATCGCCTCCATCAGGTGGATGGGGAAGGCCTCACGGAGGTAGTCGAGGACGTATTCGCGCGGTGTCAGGTCGATCGAGAGATTGTTCCACTCCTCGGGCGGGATGGACGACAGCCTCCGCTCCATCACCGCCTCATTGGTCGAGACGATCTGGACCACGGCCGATCGGTCCGAGGCGAGGTCGTCGCGGATGGACGCAATCAGGCTGGGCGCCTTCAGCCCGGCCAAGAGGTGACCGAAGAACCGCAGCTTGGCGCCCTCGAATGCGGAGTGGACCGCAGAAGCCGCCTGGCCGCTCTTCGCCTTGCCATCATCGTCATTGAGGCCGGTCGCCTTGAGCGCCTCGGCCAGGTTGGCGTGGATCAACTGGAAAGCGTCGGCCCAGGCGTCCCAGATGCCGATGTCGTCCGGCGTCAGCGGATGAACCAGCGGGTCGTATTCGACGCCCTCGAACGACAGGCTCCGCGCCACATAGAGCCCGAGCGCCTTGAGCTCGCGCGCGACCAGTTCCATGGCCGCGACCCCGCCCCGGTCCATGGCGTCGAGGAAGTCGGCGCGGGACATGAAGGGCGCTTCCGGCCCGCCCCATAGACCCAGCCGGGCGGCATAGGCGAGGTTCTCCGCCGTGGTCGCGCCGGTCGCCGAGACATAGAGGATCCGGGCATTCGGCAGCCGGTTCTGCAGGGCCAGCCCGGCCATGCCCTGAAGCGAGGCCTTCTTCGTTCCCCGCGCGCCCTTGCCGCCCCCGGCCGCATTGGCCATGGCGTGGGCCTCGTCGAAGGCGATGACGCCGTCGAAGTCCTCCCCGAGCCAGGTGACGATCTGGTCGAGACGGGACTGCCGCCCGCCACGCGCCGGCTGGCGCATGGTCGCATAGGTCGTGAACAGGATCCCGCGATCCAGCCGGACGCCGTCGCCCTGCTTCCAGCTCGACAGCGGCACGACGTCGTGGGCGCCGCCGCCGATCGCGCCCCAGTCGCGGCGGGCGTCCTCCAGTAGGGCGTCGTTGCGCGACAGCCAGAGCGCCCTCACCCGACCCTGGCTCATGTTGTCGGCGACGATCGCCGCGATCTGGCGGCCCTTGCCGCAGCCGGTGCCGTCGCCGAGGAAGAAGCCGCGCCTAAGTTGGATCACGTCCTCCTGATCGTCGCGAACGAGGATGACCTCATGGGCGGCCTCGCCGAGACGGAACCGGCCGGGCAGGAAGGCCGCGTGGGCCTCGCCGGCGTAGATCACCGTCTCCGTCTGGGCGTCGGAAATCCGGCCCGCGTCGCGCAAGCTGGGCGGCAACACCGGCCGATACGTCGGCGCAGGTGGAGCGACGGAAGCCATTGGGCCTGACTCGACCAGGGGCGAAGGATGGGGCCGGGGATCAGGAAGGACCATCCGCGCCAGAGCATGGGCCTGATAAAGGCCAACGTCGCGGCCTTCCCCTGCCCAGGGCCGCACCTCGTAGGCCAAGGGCGTTGAGCTGGCGAGGAACGCCAGTCGGCCTGCGGGAAGCGCGAGACCTCGCTCGCGCGGGGCCAGGAAGGCTGCGGCGTCCAGCGTCAACCGTGCTCGCGGACGGGCGGTGGCGCGATCCGGGAGGCGCGCCAGGACCCGGGCGGTCGCCTCCAGATCTTCGGGCTGATGAAGAAGGCCGTCCCAGATCCCTGTCCCCCCCCGATCCATGACCAGAAGGCCGGTTTCCACCGACGTACCGTGCTTGGCGAAGGCCCGCGCCGGAAAGGCCACGGCGGCGACCATAGCGCCGTGCCGTTCCAGAGCCCGTCTCAGATCGGTGTCGGCGAGGGCGGTGAGCGGCACGATCGCCGCCATCCGTCCGCCATCGGCCAAGACCTTCAGCGACGAGATGAGATGAGCCTGAAGATCCGAGAAGGGCGGATTGCAGACCACGACGTCGAACGATCCGGCGTCCGTCAGGAGATCGGGCAAATGGCGGCCGTCGTGCCGCCGGCGCGTCGCATTGGGGAACAGCCCGTCGAGCAGCGAGGCGCGCGTGGGCGCAAACTCATTCAGCGTCAGGCTCCCTCCGCACGCTTCCGCGACTACAGCCAGCAATCCGGTCCCGGCCGAGGGCTCCAGCACGAGGTCGGCCGGCCGAACCTGCGCCGCCAGCACCGCGAGCGCTGCGAGCTGGGGTGGGGTGGAGAACTGGTCCAACGCCACCTGTTCCTCGCTGCGCCGGCTGTGGGTCAGGCCGAGCGCGGAGACTCCGGCGAGCAGCGCGGCGATCTCGGCTGGCGCATCCTCGAGCCGCGCAATCTGGGGCACGAGACGGCGGATCTGAAGCACGGTCGCCGCCTCGATGGCGTCATAGGCGTCGCGCCAGGTCCAGCCGCCCTCGGCGTCCGACGCCCCGAAGGCGGTGGTCATGACGTCGGCCACGAGGCGTCGATCCAGCGGGCGGGAACGGGCGAGGTGGATGGCCAGGGCGCGGGCGGCCGCCAGGATGTTGGCCGTGGCGTCCCCGATCGTGGCGTCGGCGAACAGGGACAGGTTGCGGGTCTTGGACATGGGAAGGCTCCGAGCGCCTGGAGCGGAGGGCTCCTCCCTCTCGGTCCTCCAGGCTCGCTTCGCCTCGCCCTTCCTCCGTCTCCCGGCAGTTGGACCCGCGCTGATGACGACAACAGAAAAACACCGCCCCGGCAGATCGCCGGAGCGGTGTTTGCGTAGACGCACGATCAGGCGGCGGCAGAGTCCAGAGCCGCCTCGCCCGCCGGTGTGACGGCGAAGGCGCCAGCCCCTTCGTCGTCCTCATCGACCTCACCCCCATCTTCGCCGGATGCGGGGACGACGTCCTCGTCCGCGATGTCCGGGCCGTCCGGGTCGCTATCGGCATCGACCGGAGCGGCCCAGGACAGGGCGGCCGGGGCCCATGTCCGGTTCGCGGCCTGTTCGGCGACCCAGTCGACCAGCTCGGTCTTGCGGAGCGTCTTCGCCCGCTTGTCCTCGGCCCCCATGGTCTCGAGCATCCCCGTCAGCAGGCCCTTGGAATGGGTCTGCAGGAAGGGGGCGTCGGGCGTCCAGTGCAGGGTGATGTCCGCGTGGCACAGCGCCGCCAGTTCCGCCGCCTCGGCCCGGGCGCTGCGCCGGATCGAGAAGGTCTTTTCCTCGCGAACATCGAGGCTGATGGCGGTCAGTTCCGCCAGCAGTCCCATCTTCTCGCCGTGAGCAAGCCCATGCACCCAGCTGATCACCGTCTTGCCGGACGCTTCCCAGGCCGTACGGCGATCTTCGAGCCGGCGACGCACGTCCCCGTCGAGGGTCTCAATGACCCGGTCATTGGCCGGATTGAACCCACAGGCCGTGATGGCCAGGGCTGAGTCCACGCGCCCGATGTGGGCGCGCCGGACGAGGACGATGAACAGCCGGGCGATCAAGGCCGTCAGCGCCGCCCCGGGATCGTCGGCCAAGGCGCGGATCAGGCCGCGCGTCGCTACATCGGTCCGCACGGCGTGAAGGGCGTGGTTGACGCCATCGGTCTCCGGCTCCGGAGCCTCGACTTCCGGCGGGACATAGGCCAGTGGCGCCGAGGTCCGACGCGCGGCCTCCGGCGCGGCGTCCTCATCCTCTTCGTCGATCTCGGGTTCCTCGAGCGTGTAGCAGCGGACTTCGACGCCTGCCTCCGCGGCCGGCCACAGGACCAGCGTCGTCACGACCCGGCCCCCGCATCCAGTCTGGTCTGACGCGATCTTGGCGTGGATCATATCGACGATCGCCAGATCGGCGACGTCGGGGTGCTCGACGTCCGCCAGGGCGATTCGCGCCTTCTCTGTCCGATCGTTGAACACCTCCCGCTGCGCCCGGTAGCGCGCCATCTCTTCGGCGGGGAGTGAACCGCCATACACATAACCGAGCGCCTCAAGATCATCGGGAAGCTCTGGCTCCGGGCCAGCGGTCACGTGAACCGAGATCCCTTCGGCCTCGAACACGGCCGCGATCCCGCGTGCGCGACGGGTCCACACGGCGGTCAGAATGTCCGGGTCGAGCAGAACAGGCGGCAGTTCGCCGAACAGGTCGGTCTCGGTGCGGCCTCCGGCGTCGGCATAGGCCCGAGGATCGACCAGGGCGCAGCGGCGATCGCGCGTGGTGACCCGGCTGTCGTCGAGACGTTCGCTGACCCGCCATTCCTGGAACCCATGGCCGTCCAAGGTCATCTGGGCGAGATCCTCCTGCTCCTGGCGATCCGGCAGCCGTGCCAGCAACCGGGTCTGGCGAAGGGTGATGCGGCCCGCCTTCAGCGCCACCAGAGCGGCGGGCGCGACGCCGGACAGGGCCGCCAATCGCTTGATCTCGATCTCGTCGTAACCGAGTGCCCGCGCCATGGCCGTGATCGTCAGCTTCGACTTCAGCATCCGGCCGATGGCCGCGATGACATCGGCCACATGGACCGGAACGGCGGTGTTGGTCAGCAGCACCGCCGCCGCCTGGCGAGCCGGATCGGTCTCGACATACGTGCGGACCGGATAGTCCTCGTCGATGTCGCCGGCCTCGAGCAGGATCGCCAGGGCCAGGCGGCGCCGGCGGCCGTCGAGGGCCATGAAGGCCTGCTCCTTCTTGCCGCGGCCCGGGCGAACGGTGACGGGCTGAAGCTGTCCGGCCGCCTTCAGGGTGGCGGCCAGGGTCGGAATGTCCTCGTCCGGCGGTTCGCCATAGCGCAGGTTCTCTCGCGCGATGCCGAGATCGCCGAGACGGACGATGCGTTCCACGGGCGTGAAGATGACGGCCGGGGTCGTGGTTTCTGGAGCCGGGGTTGTGGGGGTGATGGCGGGAACGAGGGCGGTCATGAGGTCTCTCCTGCCGGGCGACGGAGTCCATCCCCGCCGCTCCGGCGCCCCTCAGCCCCCTCGCTCCTTCCTTTGCGATGCCGCCGCGACCGCGACCTCGTTCCAGTCGCCGAACGGCGGCTCGGGCCATGACACCTCTACCTCAAGACCGTCATGGACCAGGCGGCGGCGCAGCCGGGCCGCCGCAGCCTCACCGGCCTCCCCCCGGTCGGCGGCGATCAGGACCCTGCGCACGCAGGCGGGCGGGCACCAGACGGCGAGGTTGTTGGCGGCCATTAGGGCCCAGCCGGGAAGACCGAACCGGTCCATGGCCGATAGGGTCGTGACCACGCCTTCGCCGACCAGCATGTATTCGGCGGCAGGCGAGAGGCGAACGGCTGCGCCGGGGGGCACCTGACCCACGGTCTTGCGAGCCAGGCGCAAGCCGGCAGCGAGCAGCCCATTGGTCTCGAGATAGGTCAGTTCGACGGCCGTCAGACGATCGTCGGCGTCGCTGATCCGGGCGATCAGAGCCGGACGCATGCGTCCGCCGGTCCGATAGACCGACAGTGGCGCGGAGGAATGCAGGCGGAGATTGGAAGCGGCGGCTCCGGCCGAGACCACGCGGCGCCGCAGATAGAGACCCGCCGGACCATGGGGGGGTCGCTCTGTCGTCGCGGTCCACAGACGCGATGCAGTCTCGATACGAAGGCGACGATCCGGCCTGGGCGCAGAGGACCGCCCACGCCCGCCGCCGGTGAGCCGGCCGGCGTCGTCGATGAAGCCTCGAACGCGAAGGTCATCCCGGGCGGCTCGCCAGTCGGCGCCGCCAAACCCGTGGACGATGACCCGATCATCGGCCAGCATCAGCGAAACCGATCGGTCCGCCGCGCTATGGCCGGGTGCGGGGATGCTGGCGCGGGAGCCCCCGGCGTAAAGGTCGCCGCCCAAGGCGGCGACGATGGCGTGAAGGGTCATGGCTACCTCAGATCAGCCCGAGCTGTCTGAAGCTCGTGGTGCCTTGGCGGCCGATGACGAGATGGTCGTGAACCTGCAGGCCGAAGACGTGTGCCGCCTCGACGATCTGCCGGGTCATTTCGATGTCGGCGCGCGAGGGCGTCGGATCGCCGGACGGATGGTTGTGGACCAGAATGAGCGCGGAGGCCGAGACCTCGAGCGCGCGCCGGATGACTTCCCTGGGGTAGACCGGCGCGTGGTCAACGGTCCCTTCTGCGAGGAATTCGTCCCGAAGGAGGACGTTCTTTCGATCCAGGTAAAGGGCGCGGAACTGCTCCCGGGGCGCGTGGGCCAACGCTGAGCGGACATAGTCCAGAAGGGATGACCAGGACGACACGACGGGACGTCGGCAAGCCTCCGACCGGGCCAGGCGAACACTCAACCGCTGCAATAATTTGAGGTCGGTGATCGTGGTCGCATTTAGTGAAGCGGCCCGGGCGAGTTCCGGCGGGTCGGCAGCGACAACGGCTGCGACCGAGCCGAAGACCTCCAGCAAAGTCTCAACGGTCCGGGGAATGTCACGCTGTGGCAAGGTGCGTGTCATCAGCAGGGAGAGTAGGGACGCGTCGTCCAGCTCCGGCTGAAGGTCTGTCGGCAGCTCAAGCGACGCCGAGAGACGATCGTAAGGCTGGGGCGTCGATGAGGGCAAGGGTCGCATCACGGACTCCTGGACTGTTCCACCCCCGCTCGGGGCGGCCGCCTCCGCCCTTCCTTTTTCTCCGATTCACTGTTGTCGAGGTACGGCGCGGGCTTCAGGTTGGGCTCATGAAATGGCCCTTCATGCTCGCCGGCCTGCTCCTTGTCGGCCTGGTCCTCGCTCCGGCTGTCGCCCTTGCCGATCCTTGTGAAGGGCGATTGCCGGCCCGCGCCGGTGAGCCTTTCGCGGGCGTGGTCCGCTACGTCGGAGACGGCGACAGCCTTTGCCTTGGCGCAACCAATGACCCCGCGACCTGGATCGAGGTCCGGCTCTCGGACTTCGACGCTTCCGAGCTTCACAGCCCCACCGGCACGGTCGATCGCGACCGGCTCTCCAACCTCGTTCGTGGACGCAATCTGGATTGTGTGGCCGTGCGGGGCCGCAATGGTAGGGTCGTCGTCTACGATCGGGTGATAGGCGCGTGCCGGCTGAATGGCCGCCGCGTTGGAGATCTTTTGCGACAGGCCGGCGGCCGCGAAGGCGGCAACTAAGTCCCGGAAGGCAGTACGACAAGCGGATCCGCTCCGCTTGCGCGAGACGAGCGGGCGCGGAAGACGTGGTGTGGCGCTCTCTCCCCTGGGCAAGCCGGGCTGCCGATGACGCATCGGACGATGGCGTCGATCGTCGAACGGTCAGACGCAGCGCCGGGCGTCCCGCATCCGGGGGCGCTCGCCGAGATCAGGCCATCAGGCGCGATCGGTCCCGTCATCGCCGTCACCATCAGCCCCGGCGCATGCACGTCGGCGCCACGCTTGAGCTTGGGACTCGAAGAACAGGTCATAGCGGACCCGCGAAATTTGGTGGGGATTGGCGACAGCTTGATCGCTGCCTACAAATCGAATTGCCGGAGCAACCCGGTCGATGGCGGCCCGGAGAAAACGAATGCTGACGCGTGGCTACCTGATCGGTCAAATCGTCGACGATCTGGCCGGCATCGCCGCCCAGGCGAGGCAGCGGGGCCGCCTGCATCTTTTCGACCTTCACATCCACGTTGAGGACTTCGCCAAGGAAGTCCTCAACCGGGTTCTCGGTCTGCACCTGACAAACCTCAACGCCGAGCGCTCCAACAACCCGGGTCTCGATCTGGGGGACCCGGCCGGCAAGTGGGCATTCCAGGTGACTGCGGATAAAACCACCGCCAAGGTCAAGGCGACACTGGAGAAGATGGACGCACTACAGCGGCTCAAATACCCCAACGTCCGGATCCTCGTCATCGGCGAGAAGCAGGGCTCCTACGAATTCACCGGCGAGCCCTTCGCAAGCGCAGGCTTCACCGCCGACATGGTCTGGGACTTCAACGACGTCTGCGGGCGCTTGATGTCACTGCCGATCGACACCCTCGTCGATCTGCAGAGCTACGTCTCGAAGGAGACCCGAAGGGTCCGGATCGAACTGGAAATCCCTGATGAAGACGGGCGTTTCCCGACAGGGATCGACAACCTGGTGGAGGCTTTGCCGACGCCCCGGCTGTCAGACGCCGCCAAATTCGTAGCCTACTACGAGGCCAAGGACACGCCGATCGAGCGGGAGCAGGCGGAAGCCGTCATCGCGGAACTGAGCAAGAGGCTTGCCGTCTTGCCCCGTCTGACCCGCGAGGTCTTCAAATTCCTGGTGGAGCGACGCGATGCGAGTAAGGCTGGCTTCCACGACGACTTCAGGATGAGCGATCCCAAGCTTCGACGCATCTACCGGGGGGACGATCTCGACGGCGATCTGGCGCTATTGTCCGAGGCGCGTTTGATCGACCTGAACGATCCCGACAATCACGGTGAAGCCTATTATTGGAGCATCCGCTTCCCTGGCCGGACCCACGGGTACCACGACCTCATCGTGGAATATCTAACGGATCTCGGTATCGATCTGCGAAAGCCGTTCATCACGCTCGACTTCTCCGATTTCTAAAATCCCTGTCGCGTGGTGGAGCCGGACACCTTCCCAGGCGTCGCGCTTAGGGCTTGGAGCGACAGATGCGGGCGGCGCAACGGCGCGACCCTTGAGCTTGGTGAGGATAGCGCGGGATAGCCGAAGTCGATGACCGAGGTCGGAAAGCGCTCTCGCCAAAGAGACCCGCCGAGATACTCGCGATACAACCGATTCTCAGTTCATGGACTGACTAGCATGCGGCTCGCCTTCCAAGCCGACTTGTTTCGAGCGGCTGCTGATCCAACTCGCCGAGGCCATCTTCCACGTCGGCGGCGCCGACAAATACAATGAAGCAGTCATCTTCCCCGAATGTTGGGCCTGTCACGGTGGCTGTGAGGCATACCGCCTCGCATCGGAGCTTCTATGAAACGGATCATCCTGACGATCGCCGTCGCCTCCCTCGCGATCGGCGGCATCGCCGTCGCCCAGACCCGCGCACCGGCCCATCACCAAGCCCGGGCTGAAGCGGAGGAAGGCGATGAGGCCGACGAAGCCGAAGACAATGCGGCCCTTGCAGCTCGCGCGAAGCTCACGCTCGTCCAAGCCCAGGACATTGCTCTGCGGGCTCGCGCGGGAGAGGTGAAAGACCATGAGTTGGAGGCCGAACGTGGCGGCAGCGGCCTTCGCTATTCTTTCGACATCCTGAGCGGCGGCAAAACCTTCGAGGTCGGTGTCGACGCCGAGACGGGCGCAGTCCTCGAGAACGCCGAAGAAGGACCCAATCCGGACTGATACAGCTGCGTGTCGCAATGTCTCGTCGCGGTCTCAATAGCGGTTGGCGTCTCCTCCGAGACGCCAACCGGTCGATCCAGTCATTGGACCCCGACCCCGCCTGAAGCGTAAGCTGAGGCGAGGTGTTTCCACCCGGTCTAGCCCTGCCGGCAGCGGTCCAAGCGGAGCGTTAAAAGCCGCCTAGGGCTTTGATCGAGAGCACCGGGGGGGCGGATGCCGGGTCTAAACGCCCTGCCGACCAAGCCACTCATGAAGGCCGATAATGCAGAATCTCGACAGCAAATCAGCGATCAGCAAGGTCCCAGCCGTCACGGCCGGGTTCTGGCTGATCAAAATCCTGGCCACGACCCTGGGCGAGACCGGCGGCGACACCGTCAGCATGTCCATGAAGCTTGGATATCTTGCCGGCACCGGGATTTTTCTCACGGTGCTGGTCGCCCTGGTCTGGGCTCAGGTCAGAGCCAAACGCTTCCACCCGTTCCTCTACTGGGCGACGATCATCGCCTCCACGACGGCAGGGACGACCCTGGCGGACTTCGCCACACGGTCGCTGGGGATCGGCTACACGGGCGGTTCGGCCCTGTTACTGGCCGCTGTCCTGACTTCGCTGGCGCTCTGGCGGCTTTCGTTGGGTTCGATTTCGTCTGATCACATCGCGACCCCCAAGGCCGAGCTCTTCTACTGGATCACGATCACCCTGTCCCAGACGTTGGGCACGGCGCTCGGCGACTGGACAGCCGATACGGGCGGCCTCGGCTATGTCGGGGCGGCGGGTGTTTTCGGCGCCCTGCTGGTACTGGTCGCTGGGCTGGCCTTGTGGACCCGCGTCAATCGCGTCCTGCTCTTCTGGGCCGCCTTTATCCTCACCCGGCCGCTCGGCGCGGTGGTCGGAGATTTTCTAGACAAGCCTCTGGATCACGGTGGATTGGCATTCAGCCGCCCGTTGGCGTCAGCGGTTCTGACCGTCGCCATCCTCGCCCTCATCCTCCTCCTCCCTCAAAAGGCTGGTCGACATCCTGGGAGCGATCAGGGGCCATCGCCCCGCGCATAAATGCGCTCGCTTCGTTGCTGACGAACGTCCCGGTCGGCGTTCGCTGTCACTAAGCATGTCCTCGTGCGACGGTCGCGGAGCGGCGGCGACTGGTACGATGGCCGTCAGAAAATCGACCGCGGCCCTAGTGCTCGTCTCACGACGGCGAGAGAGGAATCCGCAAGGCGACGGCAAGGCCGGGGAGGCGGTTGGTGATGGACAGCGTACCGCCATGCAAGGATGCGATGGCGGCGACCATGGACAGCCCCAGGCCAGATCCATCGGTATGGCGGCTGCGGTCAAGCCTGTAAAAGCGTCGGGTCAGGTGCTTCAACTCTTCGGCTGGTGCACCCGGGCCATCGTCTTCGACCGAGAGCTCGGCGTCAGCACCTGCCCGTGCGACCAGGACCCGTAGCGTCTGTCCCGGCGCGCCATGGGTCAGCGCGTTGTCGACGAGACTGGCGATCACCTGGGCGAGCATGGTCGGATCGCCATTCACGCGGACGTCTTGACTGACGATCAGGGTCAGGCTCCAGCCCGCCTGATCCGCCGCCGGAAGGTAGGCGTCGACCACATCGGCGGCCACGGCGGCAAAATCGACGTCGGTGAACCGCCGACTAGCGCCGCCCTCGATTTGGGCCAGTCTCAGCAGGGCTCCGAAGATCTCAAGCAATCGGTCGGTCTCCAGAACCGCCTCTGTAATCAGTTCGTCGCGCTCTGTTTCCTCCGCGCTTTGGGCGTCCTCGAGCGTGTTGCGCAGCCTGGTCAGCGGGGTGCGCAGATCGTGGGCGACATCCGAGGAAACCTGCCTCAACGCTTCCATGGCGGCCTCGAGCCGTTCGAGCATCGCGTTCAAGGTGTCGGCGAGATCGTCGAACTCGAGCCCGATGCCCAGTGACGGCAGACGCTCGGAGAGGTCGCCGCTCATCACCCGTTCGGCGGCTTCTGTGACGCTCTTCAAGCGCCGCAAGAGCACGGCGCCGGCGGCGATGCCGCACAACAAGGCCAGAAGCACGAGAGCGACCCCGCCCCAGAGCGCCAGGCGATGCAGCCACTGGCGCAGTTCGGCCAGGGCGTAGGTATCGCGTCCCACGGCGATGAAGGTGCCGTCCCGCGCGCGCGCGGTCAGCACGATGACTTCGATCCGGTCACTTTCGACGTCGTCTTCCTTGGCGTCCACAGGCAGATGGATGCTCGCTACGCCTTTGATGCGTTCGACCGCGTCCGGAAGTCCGGCGCTCAGCCGATCGCCGCCGGGGGTGACGACCAGATAGCTGAACCGTTCGGGCTGGCCGCCCGAGACATGTTCGCGAAGCGACGCCACGAGGGCTGCGCCGCCCTCGGCATTGGCATCCGCGATCAGCACAGAGACCTGGTCGCGCAGCGCATCGCGGGCTGTCTCCTCGGCGAAGCGACCGACAGCAATATCGAGCACCAACAACAGCAGTCCGGTCCCGAGACCGAAAACAAGCGCGAAGAGAAGGGCCAGACGAACGCTGGTGGTCTGCCACAGACCGGCCGGGCCCCTACTCCGGTTCGTCAAGGACATAGCCAACGCCGCGCAACGTCCGGATCAACTCCACGTCGAAGCCTCGATCGACCTTGGAGCGCAAGCGGCTGACATGGGCATCGACGATATTGGTTCGGGGATCAAAATGGAATCCCCACAGGCTCTCCAGCAGCATGGTCCGGGTGACGGTCTCGCCGATGCGCCGCGCTAGGAACTCCAGCAACTTGTATTCCTGCGGGGTAAGTTCGATCCGTTTGCCAGCGCGGATCACCCGGCGGCGACGGGTGTCGATGACCAGATCTGCGAGGGCGATCGTCTCGCTCAGCCCGGACAACGGTGGCCGACGCACCAGGGCATTCAGGCGCGCGAGCAACTCGCTGAAGGCGAACGGTTTGACCAGATAGTCGTCGGCCCCGCCTTCGAGACCTGCGACACGGTCCTCGACCGAGCCGAGAGCGGTCAGGACGAGGACCGGGGCAGCGACCCCTTCGCTGCGCAAAAGGGCAATGGCGTCGAGCCCGTTCAACCCCGGCAACATCCGATCCATGACGAGAACATCGTAGGCCCCGGCCATGCCCATCTGGACGCTCTCATTGCCCGAGCGGGCGACGTCGACCGTGTGGCCGGTCTCGGCCAGGCCCCGGGCGATGAAGCCCGCCGTGCGTTCGTCGTCCTCAACGACCAGCACCTTCATGACACGACGCCAGGGTTCATGTCGGCCACATGATCACGATGCAGGGTCGGTCGCCAGTCCGACGCCGCTATTGCCGTCCCGAATTAACCCGCCCGTCAGACTAAGCGTAAACTGCGCGACCTAGAACGGTGGCAGACCACGAGAGAATGCCGCTTGCCCTTCGGCGCCACTACGATTGCCCCCAACGCCGTGCTTGTTTGCAGGCGCGACGATCCGTCGATCGGCGACGCATCCACATCGGCGCAGATCCATGGATTCGCGCCCGCTTGGGTCAGACGGGTTCTGTCCTGGGTCTGGCTCTGTCGGTACAGGATTCCACCCCCAAAACTCGTGATAGATGCAGCCAGATGTTCGATCTGATCGTCGGCATCATCGCCGCCACCGGTGTTTTGGGCGTCGCCGTCCTGATGTTCGCGGAGAACATCTTCCCTCCGTTGCCGTCCGAGGTGATCATGCCGCTCGCCGGGTTCGCCGCCGCGCGAGGCGACATCGACTTCGTTTTTCTGGTCATCGCCGGGACCGCCGGAGCGGTTCTCGGCGCCTGGGTTTGGTACGAGATCGGGGGTCGGGTCGGCCTGGAACGGCTGCGACGCTGGTCTGCGTCGCACGGCCGTTGGTTGACGCTGGCGCCGGACGAGGTCGATCGGATAGCCGGTCTGTTCACGCGGTCTGGGGCTCTGACGGTGTTCCTCGGCCGCCTCCTGCCCACGGTTCGCACATTCATCTCGATACCGGCGGGCGTGACCCGGATGCCGCTTGCCGACTTTCTGGTCTGGACCTCGGCCGGCACCGCCCTCTTCACCTTCACCCTTGCGTATGCGGGTTATCGGCTTGAAGCCCACTACGATCGCGTGGAGGCTTGGTTGAACCCTTTGACCACTGGGGTTCTGGCCTTCGCTGTCCTGGGCTATCTCTATCGGCTTGTGACCTTTAGGCCGCGCCCTGGCGCAGGGGTGCACGATGGTTGAGCTCTCCTCTTTCTGCGAGGGTAGGGTGCGAGCTGAACCGATTGGTGGTCGTCCGTCCGGATCGCCGGCCACGGAGAGAGACGGGGGTGCACCTCGGCCTCATCCCCTCTTCGACCGCGTCGTGGCGCGTTGTGGCGGTGGGTGCAGGAGCCGCCCCCACCACGGTGACAGGTCGACACCGACGGCGTCCTTCAAACGCAATCTCAACGAAAGCCTCGCTGGACTGTCTCTTCCCGAGGCGGCAGGCCGACCCACGAAGCCCTTGTAAACATGCCGACGCCATTGACTCGCCCTTTCACCACTATCCGGCGTCTGATTGATGTGCGCCGACTGCCCGGAATCTGACCATGTCGGAAGACAAGAACGCCGCCATTCAGCGCATGCAGTTGATCCGCAAGGTCGTGCTTTTCGTTCTGATCATCGCCGTGGTCATCCTGGCTGCCTTCAGCCGGACCCTGAGGGGTGAGACGCCGTTTCACGAGGGCCTGGAGACTGTCGGCCTGATCCTGATCGGCGTCGCCATCGTCGGGCGGGGCTGGTGCTCTCTCTATATCGGAGGGCGCAAGAAGGCCGAGATCGTGGATCGTGGACCCTATTCCATCACCCGAAATCCCCTCTATGTCTTCAGTTTCGTCGGCGCCTTCGGGATCGGCGCCCAGACGGGCAGCATCGTTTTGGCCGTTCTGTTTCTGCTGATCGCCGTCGCGGTCTTCTGGGCGACCGTGAAGAGCGAGGAGGCCTGGCTGCTCGACGCCTTCGGAGCGCCCTATGCGGCCTACCTCGATCGCACGCCTCGTTTCTGGCCAGACGTCTCGAAGTGGCGGGACGCCGAGACCCTCGAAGTCCGCCCCATCTTTTTTCTGGTCACCCTCAGGGATGGCCTGGTCTTTCTGTTAGCGATCCCGATCTTCGAGCTGATCGAACACGCCCAGACGAGCGGCTGGATCCAGACGGTGTTCACACTGCCCTGAGCCAGGCGCCGCGAACTCGCTGGACCGCCTAGAACCAAAAAGCCGCTTGGCTGGTGGACGGGGGCGTCGCACCAGAGTTGCCGAGCTCACCGAGCAGGACCCGCGCCTGCTGACACGACAGGAAGGCCCCGAGCGGTCTCCTATCCCGGCTGCGCTCCGGCGGTTGCCGCCGAAAGAGCGCGGGCTTCGCTGCGTATGCGCACCCACATCATCGCTGCGTTGAGAAGGCTGAACACGATCGCATAGCCGACCAGTCCGAAGGCCACCGGCAGGACCGCGATCTCGAGGGCGACCACGACATAGTTGGGATGGGAGACGAAGCGATAAGGCCCCCGAGTGACCAGCGGCGCGCCTGGCAAAGTGATGATCCGGGTCGTCCAGCGGGACCCGAGGGTGGCGATCACCCAGACCCGGCCTGCCTGGAGCAGAACGAAGACGGCGAGCAGGGCAAGGTTGACCGGCCTGTCCCACGCGAACGCCCACAGCCCCAGGAGCCAGGCCCCGTGCAGGAGGACGATGAAGACGTAGTGGTCCGCGCCCGTCTCGACGGCGCCCTGGGCGCGCAGACGGCGAGTGTTATACTCGGCCAGAACCAGTTCACCGAGCCGCTGCGCAGTCACCAGGGCGAGGATGACGATGGACAGCATCATGCCGCCGACCTCAGAGTTACGGTGCTCAGGGTGAAACCTGGCCCCAGGGCGGTCACGACCGACCGGTTCGGCAGACCCTGCCGTCTCGCGCGGTCGAGGACATAGAGGACAGTGGGCGCGGACATGTTGCCGTGGTCGGCCAAAACCTCCCGTTCGTGATCCAGACTGCCCTGATCGAGGGACAGGGATCCCTCCAGGGCGTCGATGACCTTCATTCCGCCCGGGTGACAGATGAAACGATCGACATCCTCAAGCTCCAGGCCCTGCCGTTCGAGCATCCCGACCATCGCCGGTCGAAGGTTGTCGCGGGCGAACGGAGGAATCGCGCGGTCGATGATCACGCCCAGACCGGTCGGGTCGACGCGCCAGCCCATGACGTCCAGACTTCCAGGCCAGGTGTGTTCGCCCGCCGCCTCGATCGAAGCGAAGCCCGCCTCGCCGCAGCGAACCACACAAGCGGCCGACCCGTCGCCGAACAGCGCCGTCGCAACGATGTCCGCCTTGGTCAGATCCTCCATCCGGAATGAAAGGGTGCAGAGCTCGACCACGACCATCAGGATCACGGCGCCCGGCGAGGCCTGGGCCAGCCTTCCCGCAAGGGCGAGACCCGTCGCTCCGCCGGCGCAGCCGAGGCCGAAGACCGGGACCCGCGCTGCATCCGAGCGAAATCCCATCCGGGCCATGGCGCGGGCCTCAAGGCTGGGCGTGGCGATGCCCGTCGACGAGACCGTGATGATCACGTCAACATCGCACCCCTTCAGGCCTGCTTGATCGAGAGCCGCTTCGGCGGCGCGGGCGAACATGCCGACCGCGATGTCGAGATAGGCCTGGGTCCGTTCCGGCCAACCCCGTGGAGTGAGATACCAATCCAGGGGCATGGCCGATTGGCGCGTCCTGATCCCCGCCGTGTCGAACACGGGCAGCATCCGGTCGATTCCGGGAAACCGGTCTCTAAACAGCGCCTGAGCGACCCGGACGACGTCCGTCTGGGTCATGACATTCGGCGCGTCTGCGGTCGCGATGGAGAGAATTTTGGCGGAAGCAGGCATCAGGTTCGCTCCGGTCGGCATCGGTTGCGACCCGAACCCTAATCGCGCGAACGCTCTATAGTTCCGAAAAGGCTTATAAAACAGCTAGATAAGAATTGGTATCACTCGCAGCGCAGCCAGAAGCGGAAGCATATCCTTCGAGGATGAGGCACGAAACAGCCCCCAAGATGGGCGGTTGGCCTGCCTCTCGACCGGTTCATTCTCGACCGCTATCTCGCCAGCGCCGGTCAGAATGAGACGTCGTCGGGTCTCAAACGCCGTAACCCGCAAGGTGGACCGGAGCGATGGCCACGGCCTCACGTCTCTTTTCACACCGTCGGTTTCGGTGTGAGGTTGGCTGAAAGCCTGGCGAGACGACGTGGCAGATCGCGTTCGATGGTTCTCTTCTGATAGGGACTAAGCTTGCGCCAGCCCGCTATCTCCGGCCGCGTCCGACCACATCCTTCGCACTGACCCGAGCGGCCGTCGAAGGTGCAGATATCGATGCAGGGTGTGCCGGTCATCAAGGAACTACCGGGCCAGGGCCACGACGGCCTGCCAAGTGAGAACTAGGCCGACGATAGCGATCAGCCCGCCTGAAAAATAGGGCGCCTTACGCGCAAAAGCGGCGAAACCTCCCGACCAACGCTTCTCCGCATGCCGCATCCCGATCGCCGCTGCGACACCGACGGTGACCATGGTCGCCGCCAATCCGATCGAAAAGCACAGGACGAGGGTCGCACCCAAGGCCACCTGCTTCAACTGCAGGCAGAGTAGCAAGACGGTGATGGAGGCCGGGCAAGGGATCAGTCCGCCCGTCAGGCCGAACACGATGATCTGCCAGGTCGTCACCTTGCGGTTGGCGAACCGCTTCTTGATGTCGTTGGCGTGAGCGCGTTCGTGGGCGTCCTGGTAGCCGGGGTCCGAGACATCGAGGCCGCCGTGGTCATGACCATGCTCGTGATCATGGTCGAAGAACTCGACGTCGAAGTCATGAGTGTGATTGTCGTGGCCCAGAACCAGCCGCGCCGTGAAGGCGTGGGGTTCGGGAATGACGTCAGCCGACTCGAGATAACCATCGCGAGCCTCGAAGCCGAATATCTGAACAGAGCCATCAGCCCGGGCGGTCGCGACGGTGACGTCGTCGCCCCTCGGAACCGGCCCTTTTTCTGGCGCGAACCGGAACCGTGGGGGCACGCCGTCCTCGAAGATACTCAGGCTGACGACGCCATGGCCGGTGTCGATCCAGCGCGTCTCGTCATGGTCATGGTCATGGTCGTGGTCATGCTCGCTGTGGACGGCGTTCTGCTCGCGCCATGTGGCGAAGAGCATCCATGCGGCGACACCGAGGATGATCACGGCCGAGGCCAGTTGGAACCAGCCCTCCGAGGCTTCGATGTCGAAGAACTGGCCGAAGTAGAGCCCGGTCAGGGCGATGGCCCAGACGATAGCCGTATGGGACAGAGTCGCCGACAAACCCAGCAAGATCGCCTGCCAGACCGTACCGCGCACCGCAACGATGAAGGCCGCCATCATCGTCTTGGAGTGGCCGGGCTCCAGCCCGTGCAAGGCTCCCAGCAACAGGGCCGAGGGAATGAACAGCCAGGCGTGGGCCGAGCCCTGCGACAGCAGGTCTGCAAACGGGGTCATCGGCGTCTCACAGGTATTTGGTGATGTCTTTGAACTCGGCCATGGCCTGGCGGGCCTCGGCCGGGTCGCCCTCCGCCGCATGGGCGAGGCAATGGTCGATGTGGTCGTGGATCAGGGTCTTCTTGGCCGCCGCCACGGCCTTCTCGATCGCGTGAAGCTGCTGGGCGAGATCCAGACACGTTCGGCCGCCCTCGATCATGGCGATGGTCTTGCGAAGATGCCCCTCGGCGCGCTTCAGCCGATTGACGATCTCAGGGTGGGATTCGTGGACGACGTGAGCCATGACACCATGCTATCCCCCTGGAGGGGATATGACCAGCCTCGCCTGAATGACTCCCGCACTGGATACGCCTCGATGTTCTCGCCACTCGGTCACGCCGGTTACCGGCATCTGTTCATCGCCCAAGTCGCCGCCCTGCTCGGCACCGGCATGGCGACGGTGGCTCTGGGTTTGCTGGCCCATGATCTGGCCGGGGCCAATGCCGGCGAGGTGCTCGGCATGGCCCTCGCCATCAAGATGATCGCCTATATCGGCGTCGCGCCGTTCGCGAGCGCGCTGGCGGCCCGGCTGCCCCGCAAGGCGCTGCTGGTCTCGCTGGACGTCGTCCGCGCCTGCGTCGCGGGAGCCCTGCCGTTCGTGGGCGAGGCCTGGCAGGTCTACGCCCTGATGACGGTGCTCTATGTCGCATCCGCCGCCTTCACCCCAGCGTTCCAGGCGATGATCCCGGACCTGCTCCCGGACGAGGCCGAATACACCAAGGCCCTGTCGCTCTCGCGCCTCGCGGCCGACCTGGAGAGCGTGGCCAGCCCGATGCTCGCGGCCGTCCTGCTGGCATTCATGAGTTACAACAACCTGTTCGCCGGCACCGCCCTGGGGTTCGTGATCTCGGCCCTGTTCGTCGTCAGCGCCGCCCTGCCGGTCCTGACCCAGGCGGTCCAGAAGCCCTTCCTGCAGAGGCTTACCGGCGGTGTTCGCCTGTTCGCCCTGACGCCCCGTCTGCGCGGTCTGATCGCCATCAGCCTCGCCGAGGCCGCCGGCGGGGCCATGGTCTTCGTCAACACCGTGGTTCTGGTGCAGTCGCGCTTCGCCATGTCCGGTCAGGCCGCCGCCTGGGCCCTGGCGGCGTTCGGCGCCGGCTCGATGGTGGCGGCGGTCGCCCTGCCTCGCCTGCTGGACCGGATCGCCGACCGCACTGCCATGCTGTGGGGCGCGGCCCTCATGACCATCGTTCTGCTCGCAGGATCGGTGCTGGCGACCAGCTATGTCGCCCTGCTGGTTCTTTGGGCCGTCATGGGCGTGGGCTACTCCCTCACCTTGACGCCGGCGGGACGTGCCCTGCGCCGGTCATCGAACGCCCAAGACCGTCCGGCCTTGTTCGCAGCGCAGTTCGCCCTGTCCCACGCCGCCTGGCTGATCGCTTATCCGGTGGCGGGGTTGGTCAGCGCCGCGGCGGACCCCAGCGCGGCCTTCCTGGTTCTGGCGGCCCTGTGCGCCACGGGCACGGTCCTCGGCTTTCTGGTCTGGCCCGCCAATGACCCGGCCGACCTGCCGCATCGTCACGACGCCATGCCCAGCGACGATCCACACCTCAACGTCCAATCCGCGCGGCTTCATCGTCATCGACAAGCACCAGCGCAATCCGACCTATCCGAACGTCTTCGGCCTCGGAGTGTGCGTGGCCATAGCGCCGACCGGCAAGACCCCGGTGCCGGTCGGGGTCCCGAAGACCGGCTTCATGATCGAGAGCATGGTCACCGCCATCGCCCACAACATGACCGAGATCCTCGATGGCAAACCCCCGACGCACGAGGCCACCTGGAACGCCTTCTGCCTCGCCGACTTCGGCGACGGCGGCGTGGCCTTCGTCGCCCAGCCCCAGATTCCGCCCCGCAACGTCAACTGGTCGGCGAGCGGAAAATGGGTCCACCTCGCCAAGGTCGGGTTCGAAAAATACTTCTTGGGCAAGATCAGGCGCGGCGAGACCGAGCCCTTCTACGAGAAGCTGGCCCTGGAGATGATGGGCCTGCGCAAGATCAAGGCCTGACCCATGGGCCAGTTCGTCTGCCCGGTCTGTCGCGCGGTCAATCGCGCGCCAGACGGCAAGGACCCGCTGGCGGCCAAATGCGGTCGCTGCGGCGAGCGGCTGTTCACAGGACGTCCGGTCGATGTCGACACCAGGGCGCTGGGCGTCCATCGCGCGTCCACCAAGGGCGCGGCGGTGCTGGTCGATGTCTGGGCGCCGTGGTGCGGCCCCTGCCGCGCCATGGCTCCCAACTTCGCAGCCGCAGCGAGCCTCCTGGAGCCGGACGTCCGGCTGCTGAAACTCAACTCCGAGGCCGAGCCGCAGGCTGCGGCAGCCCTCGGCATCTCAGGCATTCCGGCGCTGCTGCTCTTTCGCGACACGAAGATTATCGCCCGGAGCGCCGGGCTGCTGAGCACCCCAAAGATCGTCGCCTGGACACGCCAGGCGCTTGGCCCAGCGCGCGAGGCCTGACCGGAGACCGACCATGACCTTAGACCGTGCCGTATTCGCCTTCCTTGGCTGTGTTATCCTGGCAAGTGTCGCCTTGGCGCATTTCGTGAATCCCTGGTGGATCGCGCTGACGATCTTCGCCGGCCTGAATGCGCTCCAGGCTGCTTTCACCGGCTTCTGTCCCGCGGCGATGCTGTTCAAAAGGTTCGGCGTCAGGACCGGAGCAGCCTTCCGCTAAGTTCGGTCTTAAGCGCTTACAAAGACCCTGTGTAACCACCCTTCAAGGACAGGGGCTATCCGTTCGATGTGCCGAACGTCGCCTTTAATCACCAATAAAACGACAGCTCATTGCGGAAACATGGAGGAGTGGATCCGCTACCAAAGCGAACGCGCTATGGTCGGTTGTCCGCCACGGCTTCGGTCTCGGTGAGCATTTCTGACCTAAGGGTCTTCGAGATGTACGGCAGGACCGGCCGACCACAAGGCGTCAGACGTTCACGACCGTGGGATGGGCGGGCCGACGCTGGCGTCCAGACCAAAGACTGCAGAAACCGGGAATACGTCATACAGCCACAGGTCTACCCACGCCTGTGCCCCCCTCGTCCGCTCGTGACGAAGGGAGCAGCGCAATACAGTCTAGCGGGCCTGACGGAGGCGTTCAGCTGCGGCGCGATAGCGTTCGTAGTGATCACCTTCGTCGGAGGCGATCTGCCGGAACATCGCTGCAGCGCGCGTATCGCCCGCTGCCTGGGCCTGATCTGCGAACCCGACATACATGGTGACGTTCTCGTACTGCTCCCCGGCCATCGCATCCACCAGATTGGCCTCGTTGGTCCCGTCCAGCTTCAGGGCGTCGGCTTCGCGCGCAAAATGCTCGTTGGCCTCGACGTTGGCGGAGCTTTCGAACAGTTGGGCCAGTTCGGCATTGCCGCTCTCGCGGGCGACCTCAGCGTAGCGAAGATACTTGAGGTTGGCGAAGGCCTCGCCATGCATGGCGGCTTCCAGATTGGCCCGCGTCTGCGGGTTCAGGTCCTGAGCGGATGCCGCTCCGGCCGAAAGGGCGACGGCGACGGCGGTGGTCAGAAAGATCTTGAGGGTCATGGGAAGGCTCCGGTGTCTGGGATGCGCCCGATGCGCCGGTGCTGTCTCGGCCCGAAGGCTGACCGGAGCCTGACGAAATGAAATCACCCGGCCGCTCACGTTCGGACTGAATGTCGCCCCAGCCGTCAGGTCGCCGTCAGCTTCGGACGTCAGGTTGGCGTCACCGGGTGATGTCGTCCGGCGACAAGTCCAGCTTTCTCGAGGCTCCCCATGAAGACGTTCCTGATTCCTTCGGGCATCGCCCTGACCCTCGCCGCTACCGTAGGCATGGCCATGACCGGCTTTGCGACCTCGGTCTCGGCCGGCCCGGTTTGCACCACCGCGCCCCGCGCCCAATGGCTGACCGAGGCCCAGATGCGGGCTCGTGTGGCCCAACTCGGCTACACCAACATCCGCGTCTTTCAGGTCAGCGGCAGCTGCTACGAGATCTATGCCCGCGCCGCCAATGGCCGTCGCGCCGAGGTCTATTTCAACCCAGTGACTGGCGCCGTGGTCCAGAACAACGAGGATTGAGCGCAGTGACCAAGGCAACCGTGGTTCTTGGGGATGGGTCACTCGCCCCATCCCCTGCGGAGACACCCAAGCGCACCAAGGTCTGGGATCCGGTCGTTCGACTGTTTCACTGGATTCTTGTCACAGGGATCGTCGCCAACCTGACTGTGTTTCGTGAGCTGAAGGCGGTGCACCGATACGTCGGCTATGTGATCGTCGCGGCGATCGCGATCCGGCTGGTCTGGGGTTTTGTCGGTCCGCAGCATGCGCGGTTCTCCGACTTCATTGCCGGCCCCCGTCGCCTCGCCGGCTACCTGACGGCCATGATCCAGCGGCGTGAGCCGCGCTACATCGGTCACAATCCTGCAGGCGGCCTGATGATGATCGCTCTGATCCTCCTGTCGCTCTCCTGCGGCGTCACCGGCTGGATGATGGGACTCGATGCCTTCTGGGGAGCACCCTGGCTTGAGGCCACTCACGAGACCGCCGCCAACACCATCATGGCGCTTGCGATCCTGCATGTCGTCGCAGCCCTCGTGGAAAGCTGGCGTCACCGCGAAAATCTGGTCATGTCGATGGTGACCGGCTGGAAACGCGCCGCCAGCGGAACGGATGTCGATCATGCGTCTCCTCCTCGTTGAAGACACGGTCCGGCTGGGCGAGCTCCTGAGCGAAGGGCTCGCCCGCGACGGCTTCGTCGTGGACTGGCGTCAGGACATCGAGGGCGCGGCGGAGGCGGTCGCCAGCGCGACCTACGATCTGATCCTCCTCGACCTCGGACTGCCGGATGGCGACGGGCTCGACTGGGTCAGGACCCTGCGGCGCGCGACCGACCTGACGCCCATTCTGGTGCTGACCGCGCGCGGGGGGCTCGACGATCGGGTTACGGGGCTGGACGCCGGCGCGGACGACTATCTGGTCAAGCCATTCGAGGCTTCGGAGCTGTCGGCGCGGTGTCGCGCGATCCTGCGGCGGCCCGGTCAGCGGATGACGCCGGTGCTTCACGTCGGCGCGCTCGCCTTTAACGTCGCGTCGCGCCAGGCCGCGCACGGTGACCTGCCGATCGAACTCTCCCGCCGTGAAGGCGACCTTCTGGAGACGCTGATGCGTCGGGCGGGTTCGGTCGTGACCCGGGGGTCGTTGGAGGAATCGCTCTATGCATTCAACGAGCCGGTCACGCCCAATGCCGTCGAGGTGGCGGTCTCCAGACTGCGCCGCAAGCTCGACGATGCGGGGTGCACAGGAATGCTGCACACCGTCCGTGGGCTGGGCTATCTGATGCGGGACGCCGTCGCTTGACCCGCACCCCCTCTATCTTCCAGCGCCTGATGCTCGGGTTTGCGCTGATGAGCGTCATCGGCGGCTTCATTCTGCTTCTGTTTGTCGGCGTCGAGTACGGCCTGTCGTCTCGCGCGAGGCGGGACGAGATCCAGTTCGCGGGGATCGCGAACGAGGTCGCCGACCATGTCGTGGTGCCCCTGCTCGTCTTGATCGTGCCCATGACCCTGGCTGCGCTTTGGGTGATCCGGTCATCCCTGCGGCCGCTGAGCCTTGCCGGCGCGCGGATTGAGGCCGCCCAGGCCGCCGACAAGGGTTTCCGGGTCGATGTGCATGACTTTCCGGCCGAGGCGACGGGCTTCGCCGACGCCGTCAACGGTATGCTCTCGCGTCTCGATGAAGCCGCGACCCGTCAGGAAGCCTTTGCCGCCGACGTCGCCCATGAACTGCGAACGCCGCTGGCCGTGCTCGCGCTCGAGCTGGATCGGCTCGAATCGCCCGAGGGCCAGCGGTTGAAACGGGATGTTTCGGCGATGTCGCGACTGGTCGATCAGCTTCTGGTGCTGGCGCAGCTGGACGCGCAGGCGGCGGCTCCTGTGTCGGCAACTTCGGTTGATCTGGCCGAAATCGCTACGGAAATCGTCTCGCAGTATGCCCCTCTCGCCGTCGCGGACGACAAGTCGGTGGCGTTGGAACTCAATGATGACGTCTTAGTCAAAGGTCGCCGAGAGGCCATCGGCGCCGCGCTTAGAAATCTGGTCGAGAACGGGCTGCGGGTGACGCCGTCCAGCGGAACGGTGACGGTTACGGCCGGCCCGGGCGCGCGGCTTTCGGTGAGCGACGGCGGGGGCGGACTGACGCCGGAGCGCCTTGCTGACCTCAGCCAACGTTATCGCCGTGGAGATCACGCCAGCACAAGCGGCGCGGGTCTGGGATTGGCTATCGTCTCGCGCATCATGGCGGCGCATGGTGGATGGATCGAGACCCGGCCGGATCGGTCCGAACTAATCCTCGTCTTTGCCCATTCCACCGAGACCCAATCATGAGCCGTCTTGAGCGCCATCCCGAACGCCATCTGGTCTCCCGGATCGGCTGGCTTCGAGCCGCTGTTCTGGGGGCCAACGATGGGCTGGTGTCGACCGCCAGTCTGATCGTTGGCGTCGCCGCCGCCCAGACCAGCAAGACCGGGATCCTCGTCGCGGGCGTTGCCGGCCTGGTCGCCGGCGCCATGTCCATGGCGGCGGGCGAATATGTTTCGGTCAGCTCGCAGGCCGATACGGAGGCGGCCGATCTGGCACGCGAACGCGCCGAGCTCGATGCTGACCCCGATGCCGAGACCCGCGAACTGGCCGCGATCTATCGCAGCCGGGGCGTCGATGCGCATGTGTCGTTGGAAGTCGCGCGCCAGCTGATGGTCCATGATGCGCTGGGGGCGCACGCGCGGGACGAACTGGGGTTATCGGAACATACGGCGGCGCGCCCGATCCAAGCCGCCCTGACTTCGGCGGCAACCTTCTCGGTGGGAGCGGTCCTGCCGCTGGCGATGGTGGTCGTGGCCCCCGGATCGCTGCTCGTCGCCCTGGTGTCGGGCTCAGCCCTCGTCGGGCTGGCTCTGCTGGGCGGTATCGGCGCCAGGGTCGGCGGCGCCGGTATCGCCAAGGCTATCGTGCGCGTCACCTTCTGGGGGGCATTCGCCATGGGTTTGACCGCCGGCATCGGCCACCTGTTCGGGACCGTCATCTAGCCCGGCTGTGCTCAAGCCGGTTCAGTCTTCGTCCGCTTCCCCGGCTTCGCCGCCGTCACCGCCTTCGCCGGCTTCGCCATGCGCGCCCGGTGTGAAGGCCTGCGGGTCGATGCGGGTCGCGGCATAGGCGGACCCCGCCACGACGAGAACGGCGAGGGGAACGGCCAAGCGCGCCGGCGGGGTGGCATCCAAGGCACTAGGAAAGTGAGTGGTTTTCTTGCTGCCGGTGATCATGGCGCCGATCAGGTTGTCCCGGGTCAAGAACGACATGGCCACCACCGCGACGACGTGCAGGGCGATCACAGCCAGAAGGATGTAGGCGATGGCCTCATGCCCGCCCTCGCCGCCCGTGATGCCGGTGAAGGTGGTCGCGGCGACGAGGGCCAGAAGCACAATCACAGCGATCCCGCCCAGCGGGTTGTGGCCCAGCGATGCATGAACCCGCCCCGCGAACAGTCCTCTCACATGGCCCGCCATCCGCGACGGACGGATCAGGTTTGCGAAGCGTGCGTGTTCCCCGCCCACAAAGCCCCAGAGGAGCCGGAAGGCGATCAGGATCGCCGCCACCCAGCTCGCTGACCCGTGCCAGGGTGACAGGGCGCTGCCCTCCTCTGAGGACAGAAAGGCGAGCGCGATCGCGGCCACGAGGAGCCAGTGGAACAGGCGGACGCCCCAGTCCCAGGTCTTGATGATCCTGATCGCCTTCGGAGCCGTGCTGGTCATAGAAACCTCCGTTTAATGGACGCTGGTTGGAAAACCTGACGTCAGCCTGACCGCGGCGCGGTCCGTCGTTCAGGCAGATCAAGGACTGGACGGATCAGCCGGCCACGACGGGCCCCGCTTCCCGCAGCGGGCCGGGCGTGGCTTGCGCCCGCTGAACGATCCACCGCCAGGGGCCGGCCCAGCCTCCGCTGACGAGTGCAACGGCAATGGCCAAGAGGAGAGCGTCGCCAGACGGCGTGGCAAAGCGGAACAGATCCTCGACGAACGGCACGGACACGCAGCCCCCCAGAACGATCACCGCGCTGGCGCAAATCAGCCAGAAGATCCGGCGGTGTGGATCGAACAGAGACACGCCCGAGGTGGCCGAGTCCGTCAAAGCCAGCACCATGTTCGCGATCGCAAGGGCGATGAAGGGGGCGGCGCGAGCCTCCGTTTCCGGCGCCTGAGCGAGCATCCAGACATAGAAGCCGAGCACCCCGGACAGGATGACCACCCCCTGCAGGGCCCCGAACGCGATCTGGCGCGGACCAAACAGCGACGCTGTATCGGAACGGGGCGGCTTCGTCATCGCGTCGCCTTCGCTGGGCTCCGCCTCGAAGACCAGGGAGCAGACCGGACTGATGATCAGCTGAAGAAAGACGACATGGGCCGGGAAAAGCAGGGGCGGCGCGCCCATCAGGATCGGGATCAGAGCAAGACCGGCCAACGGCACATGAACGGCGACGATGAACGTCAGCGCCTTACGAAGATTGGCGAAGATCCGGCGGCCCAGGCGGACCCCGCCGACGATGGCGCCGAAACTGTCGTCCATCAGCACGATGTCGGCCGCCTCGCGCGCGACGTCCGTCCCCCGCTTTCCCATGGCGATCCCGATATCGGCCGCCTGGAGCGCAGGCGCGTCGTTGACCCCGTCTCCCGTCATGGCGACGATCTCGCCATTCGCCTTGAAGGCCTGGACCAGCGCCAGCTTCTGCTGAGGCTGGATGCGGGCGAAGACCCGGACCGTGCGGATGCGTTCCGAAAGTTCGGCGGACAAAGCCGCGATCTCGTCTCCCGTCATCACGCCAGGGTCCACATCGACGCCGGCCTGTCGCGCGATCTCGAGCGCGGTAGCGGGGTAGTCGCCCGTGATCATCGCCACACTGATTCCGGCGCGACGCGCCTCCTGCAAGGCTCCCGGCACATCCTCTCGCACCGGATCGAGAAAGCCGATCAGTCCGCTGAAGATGAAGGGGGCCTGATCCGGATCGGTGAATCCAGCATCGACCTGACGGACCGTTGCAACAGCCAGGACGCGGAGCCCTCTGGCCGCCATCGCATCCAGAGCCTCTCTTGCCGGCGCCAGGGTCTTCTCCGACGCCTTGCACAGGCTGAAGATCGCCTCGGGCGCCCCCTTCGCCGCGGCGGCCGATTTGCCGTCAGCAAGCCGCCATGTCTGGATCACAGCCATCCGCTTAGCTTCGAGCGGCCAGGCCCGGGTCACGGTCCCGCCGCCCGTCGATGGCGACCGCTCGCGAATGGCGCGGTCCATCGGGTCGGTCGGTTGCAACGCGCTTGCCAATGCAGCGGCATCTAGGACCAGACCGGCATCAGGCGGCAAAGGCCCCGCCGAAGCGTCGACACTCTTTCCTTCGACCCAGACCTCGGCCACCGACATCCGGTTCTCGGTCAGGGTGCCGGTCTTGTCGACGCACAGAAGGGTGGCGGATCCCAGGGTCTCGATCACCGCGCCGCGCCGCACCAGAACCTGATGGCGCGCCAGACGCCAGGCGCCCAGCGCGATGAACACGGCAAGGACGGTCGGAAACTCCTCGGGAATGAGCGAGATGGCGACGGTGATGCCTGCGAGAAGTGCTTCGATCCAGTCGCCCCGCATCAGCCCGTAGGCCAGGACGACCGTGGCGCTGAGCACAACCGCCAGAAAGCCGAACAGGGCGACCAGGCGTCCAGTCGACCTCTCCAGTCGCGTCCGGTCAGGCGCAATGGCGGCCAGCGAGGTTCCGATCTGACCCAATCTCGTCCGCGGCCCGGTCTCCAGCACTTCGACCACGCCCTGGCCGGACACGACGAGCGTGCCGGAAAACACGGCGTCGCCGGCGCCGTCCGGATCCGAGATCGCCTGGCGCACGGTCTTGATGACCGGGGCGGACTCTCCCGACAGGGTCGACTCATCCACGCTCAGCACGTCGCCATCGACCAGGCGACCGTCGACGGGCAGGCGTTGGCCCTCGCTCACCAGCAGGATGTCGCCCTGAACCAGCCGGTCGATGGCGAGCGTGCACGCGACACCGGATCTCATGACCCTGGCGGTCGGTTCGGACAGGTCGCGCAGCGCCTTCATAGCGCTTTCGCTCCGCGCTTGCTGCACTACGACCAGACTGATCGTCCCGACCGCGGCAAGGGTCAGAAAGAGACCCTCGGCGAGGCTGCCCAGAAACAGATACAGCCCGGCCGCAACGACCAGCAGCAGGAACATCGGTTCTTGCAGGGTCGAAAGCAGAATCCTGCCCAGGCTGCGGGCGCGCACAGGAGAAGGGATGTTCGGACCTGCGGACAGGAGCCGTCGGTCGGCCTCATCCTGATCGAGGCCGGGCCATGTCACGTCCACATCATCAAACCCGTCGCAGCCCCGATCGAGCCACACGCACCTTAGGTCGGGTGCGCGACGACACCTTGATTCAGGTCAAGGTCTGGGTGACGACGACCAGAGGCTGGCGAAGGTCCCGGGGCGCTGACGGAGAAGAGGCAACCGGGGCAGCAGCCCCCGAACCGTTGACGTCTTGTCCAAGACAGACGTCAGCCAACATCGAGGCGCAGTCGTCCGCAGTCTGTGCTGCAGAGTTGGTCCGGGTGGGAGATCGCCGGACAGTCTGAGCGGCGTTGAGGCTCGCTCGAGAGCCACGCGGCGCATTCGGCGGAGGGACCACTGAAGACCAGGGCCTCCCCTCGCCAGACCGTCACGCGGACGGCGCTTTGGTGGTCGGCCAGCAGCCTCAGGCCCTCAGCCGCCGCCAGGACATCGTCGCCCTGTTCGATCCAGTAGACGCTCGGCGCAACGCCGGACGACTTGAATGGAAACACGGTGTAGGTGCTCATGCCGGACTCTCGCGGTGAACAGCCAGGCTTGGAGGCCGCCCGTTTGTGGTTGCCGGTACCGGTGTCATTGGCTCAGGGCAGCGTGATGACGGCATTCACCCAGCCCTTCGACTGCAGCCAGGCCACGAAGGCGAAAATCGGTACGGCCAGAAGAAAGACCGAACCGTCCTTCAGGGTCATCACGAACCGGTCTGGTCGGATCTGAAGCGTCTCAAGGTCTCGCCAGGCCGAGAGCCGCGGCCAGAACCGGGGCGTGCGACGCCGATACTCACTGTAGGCTTCGCCGAAGCGGGCCTGAAGCCAGGCCTCCTCACGCTTCACCGTGGCGAAGAAGACACCTACAGCCACAAGCACGAACAGCCCCGCCAGAACCAGACTGCCGGTCTGAAGACCCATACCGAGCGCCGCGATGAAGCTGAACAGATAGAGAGGGTTGCGGGTTACGGAATAAGGGCCGCGATCCACTATCTCGGCGGCCTTGCGGCCTCCGATATAGAGCGAGCACCAGGCCCGTCCAACGATGGCGATCCCGATCATCACGAGGCCGGCGGCCCGAAAGCCCGCATGCACCGCATCTGACCAGAGCCTTTCCCCCGTGAAGACCGCCAGGATGACAACCGCCAGGATGCCGACCGCAAGTACGCCCTTGCGGATCAGTTGAAGGGTGTGAAGCGATTGCGCGTCCGGCATAGGCCTGCCGTCCAGATGAGGATCGTCGCGCGCCTGAAGGCGGAAGCCCTTTAGTCGATGGCGCGCATCGTCGATCATTGGCCTATAGCATGGCCATACTCGTCAAATATGTCCGCCCGCTTGGTCCGGCAATGTGTGGGGTTCGGCCTTCAGAACCGATCGGCTGTGTGCATACGACATTGCGTGAAGCGCAAGACAACCGATGTGAACGTGCTGGGTGGCGCGGTTCTGAAAAGCGCATTGAGCGCTGCCACTTCAAGTGTGCTCACGATTTTGTTCACCACCCACCGTTCGCGGACACGGCGGCTCGCTTTTTCAGCAGAGTCCAGCGGATTTCATGGAAGTTCACCCGATAGTAGCAAGCCAGCGCTAGACGCCCGAAAAGTTTTTGGTAGCGGGGTGGTAGCGGCGGGAAAAAAGGAGGGGGGCGATCCCGAAGGACCGCCCCTGCCTAACCTCTTGATTGCCTTAGCAATCTCGACTGGAGCGGGCGAAGAGATTCGAACTCTCGACCCCAACCTTGGCAAGGTTGTGCTCTACCACTGAGCTACGCCCGCACTCCGTAGGAGCTAGTTGCGCTCCCCGTCGAGGAGGGGGCGTATAGCGGAGGGTTGCGGCGGACCGCAACCCCTTTTTTCAAACTATCGCAATTCTGTTCGAAAAGACCTGATTTCCCTAGGTTTTCAGGTTTCCGCCACAAGCTTGGCCGGACGTATCGGCGTTCGGCCTCTGTCCCCATTTTCAACGCCCGTTGCGCTCAGCGCGGCGCCAGACGAATGGCGCCGTCCAGACGGATGCATTCGCCGTTGATGTAGACGTTGCGGGCCAGTTCCAGCACCAGCGACGCATAGTCCGCAGGCGTGCCCAGGCGGCTGGGGAAGGGGATGGCGGCGGCCAGGCTGTCCTGAACCTTCTGGTCCATGCCGGCCATCATCGGCGTCCACATGATGCCGGGCAGGATGGTGTTGCAGCGCACGCCTTCCTGAGCCAGATCGCGGGCGATGGGCAGGGTCATGGCATAGACGCCGCCCTTGGACGCCGAATAGGCCGCCTGACCGATCTGACCGTCCTGAGCCGCCACCGAGGCCGTGTTGACGATCAGGCCGCGCTCGCCGTCCGCCAGAGGCTCCAGCGTCACCATGCCCGCCGCCGACTGCGACAGGACGCGGAAGGTGCCGAACAGATTGACGCGAACAGTGCGCTCGAAGGCCGCCATGTCGTGGGCGTGGATCTCGCCGGTGTCGCGCTTGCGAGACACGGTCTTCTGGCCGGTGGCGATGCCGGCGCAGTTGACGGTCAGACGCTCCTGTCCGTGGGCGGCGCGGGCCTTTTCGAAGGCGGCGGCGACCGAGGCGTCGTCCGTCACGTCCACCTTGCAGAAGACGCCGCCGATTTCCTTGGCGATCTCTTCGCCGCGTTCTTCGTTCAGGTCGAACAGGGCCACCTTGGCGCCGGTGGCCGCGATGGCGCGGGCTGTGCCTTCACCCAGGCCTGAAGCGCCCCCGGTGACTACGGCGGCGATGCTGCTGTCGAGTTTCATCCCTGTCGTTCCTATGTATTATTGAACCTGAGTTTCGATTGAGGATTTAGCGGCCATGACCGCCAAAGCCAAACCCGCAGATCCCGCCGACGCCATCGACCCCAAGAAGGCGTTGGTTCCATCGGTCGTGAAGGTCAACGAGACGCGCGTCACACGCGGCTTCTGGCCCAAGATTCAACGCACGGCGGCGCGGATACCCTTTGCCGATCAGGCGCTGGCCGCCTGGTATGCCGCGCGCGACCCGGAAACACCCCTGCCCGCCAAGGGCATGATCTTCGCCGGACTGGCCTATTTCGTCATGCCGATCGACGCCATTCCCGACGTGTTTGCGGGCATCGGCTATACCGACGATGCAGCGGTGATCGCCGCCGTGCTTGCTCTGGTCAGCGCCCACATCAAGCCGCGCCACAAGCTGCTGGCGGCGGATGCTGTGAAAAGCCTGAAAGAGAAATAGGCGGCCCCACTTGTTCGCAAGGAAGGGCCGCCCTGCGCGCCGGTCAGCTTTCGACCGTCACCACGATCTTGCCCAGGGCCTTGCGGTCACCCAGGGCCTTGATGGCTTCACCGGCGCGTTCCAGCGGATAGGTCTGGGACACGCGCGGCTTGATCTTGCCCTCGGCATAGAACTGCATCAGCTCGGCCATGTTGGCGGCGTGCCCCTTGGGATCGCGCGCGACCGCCGCGCCCCAGAAGACCCCGATCACAGACACCGACTTCAACAGGGTCAGGTTCAGCGGCAATGACGGGATCCCCGCCGGGAAACCGACCACCAGATAACGGCCGTTCCAATCCATGGCCCGCAGCGCCGGATCGGCATAGTCGCCGCCGACCGCGTCATAGACGACATCCGCGCCGTCGCGGCCCGTGGCCAGCTTGAACTCGCCGGACAGCTGCTTCTGCGCCGCCTTGTCCAGCGCGCCGGACGGATAGATCAGGCCATTGTCGGCGCCCAGATCCAGTGCGAACTCGACCTTGTCGTTGGTGGATGCGGCGGCGACCACCTTGGCGCCCATGGCCTTGCCCAGTTCGACCGCCGCGGCCCCGACGCCGCCTGCAGCGCCCAGCACCAGCAGGGTCTCGCCCGGCTGAAGTTTCGCCCGGTCCTTCAGGGCGTAATAGCTGGTGCCATAGGTCATCACGAGCGCGGCGGCCTCTTCAAAGCTCATGGCGTCGGGAATGGGGATCAGGGTTTCGGCCCGCACCGCCAGACGCTCGACCAGGCCGCCCCAGCCCGGCACGGCGATGACGCGGTCACCCTTGAACACGCCCTTGACGCCTTCGCCCACAGCCTCGACCACGCCCGCCACTTCGGCGCCCGGCGAGAAGGGGCGTTCGGGACGGAACTGATACTTGTCCTCGATGATCAGGGTGTCGGGGAAGTTGATGCCCACCGCCTTGACCTCGATGATCACCTCGCCCGCCTTGGGCGTCGGATCGAGCACATCCTCGATCTCTAGGGTTTCGGGACCACCGGCAGTCTTGGACAGTACAGCGCGCATCATTTCCCTCCGTGGCCCGGCGATCTGAATGCGCCGAGGACCGTTGCAATGATCGAACACGCCGACATGGCGCGGCCTTCCCGGTGACGCTAAAGAGCGGCACGCCTGATTGAAAGAGGCGACCGAACAGGCTCAGGAAGACGACATGACCGCCCTCATCATCCACGGCGGCGCCGGCGCCCGGCGCGAACGCAACTATGACGCCGAAATCGTCCATATGCGGCAGGTGGTCGAGGCGATGAAGCTGCGGCTGGACGCGGGCGACAGCGCCCTTGATGTCGCCGTCGCGGCAGTGGTGATGCTTGAGGATTCAGGTCTCTATGTCGCAGGCAAGGGCGCCTCGCCGAACCTGGCTGGGGCCTATGAACTGGACGCCAGCATCATGGACGGATCGACCCGGCGCGCGGGATCGGTGGCCGCGCTTCAGGGCTTCCGCAACCCGGTCGTCGCCGCCCGCGCGGTGATGGACAAGACCCCGCACGTCATGCTGGCCGGAGATGGCGCGGCCCTGTTCGCCCATGATCAGGGTCTGGAGATGATCGCCGACGAGGACGCCTGGTTCACCGGCGCTGGCAAGGGTGAGGACAATCATCCGCCCGGAACCCTCAGCCACGGCACGGTCGGTGTCTGCGTTCTGGACGCGCAGGGACGTCTGGCCGCCGCGACCTCGACCGCAGGCGTCTTCGGCAAGATGCCGGGCCGCGTCGGCGACACGCCGATCCCGGCGGCGGGCACATGGGCGGATGCGAACGCCGCCGTCTCCTGCACCGGGCAGGGCGAATATTTCATCCGCGTCGCCGCCGCCGCACAGGTGGCCTGGCGGGTCGCGGCGGGTCAGTCGCTGGCTGATGCGGGTCAGGCTGTGATCGACGAAATCGGCGGCCTGGACGGTGAAGGTCGGGGTGGCGACGGCGGCCTGATCTCGCTGGACGCCCAGGGCAATATCGCTGCGCCGTTCAACAGTCAGGGCATGAAACACGCCTGGCTGACCACAGACGGAGAGATCGGGGTGCAAGTCTTCAGGGACTGACATCTGCGCGACAAGCTTGACGTTACTGACCGACGACGGCCCATTTCGTGAAGTTCCGCCGAAGTCGGCGGAACAGCATTCGCCCACCGCCATTTCATTACATCTCTGTAAGGTGCGTTTGTACGGATCACTGGTACGGTCGCGCCCAATTCGCCCAGCGCTGGAGCCGCCTGAATGAAATTCCGCCTGACCGCCACCGTCGCCGCGTCCGCCCTGCTGCTGGGCTTGGCCCCGGCCGCCTTCGCCGACAGCGCGCCCGCACCCGCTGCCGTCCAGGCCCAGCAGGGCATCGTCGTCCCGCCCCTGGGCTTTGCCCGGCGCGTGCTGCCAAACGGGCTGGAGGTCTATTCGGCGCGTGACGCCAACACCGCCAATGTCACGGTTCAGGTCTGGTACAAGGTCGGGTCCAAGGACGACCCCGCAGGCCGGTCGGGCTTCGCACACCTGTTCGAACACCTGATGTTCAAGGCGACCAAGAACCTGCCGTCGGAAAGCTTCGACCGCCTGACCGAGGATGTGGGCGGTGGCAATAACGCCTTCACCGCCGACGACGTGACCGCCTATCACGAGACCATTCCGGCCAACCATCTGCAACGCCTGCTGTTCGCCGAGGCCGACCGCATGGGGTCGCTGGTCGTCGACGAGCCGACCTTCGTGTCCGAACGCGACGTGGTGAAGGAGGAATACCGCCAGCGGATTCTGGCCAGCCCCTATGGCCGCCTGTTCGGCCTGTTCGTGCCGGAAACCATCTACAAGGACAGCCCCTACCGCCGTCCCGGCATCGGCTCGATCGAAGAGCTTGAGGCCTCGTCGCTGGACGACGTGCGTCGCTTCCACGCCACCTATTACCGCCCGGACAACGCCTATCTGATCGTGGCGGGCAATTTCGATCAGGCGCAGTTGGACCGCTGGGTCGACCAGTATTTCACCCCGCTGAAGAACCCGACCACCGCCATCCCGGCCAATAATGTCGTGGAGCCTGAGCCGACAGGTCCGAAGACCGTCACCTATTATGCGCCCAATGTGCCGCTGCCGACGGCGGTGATCGCCTGGCCCGCCGTGAAATACGCCGACGCCGACCGCCCCGCGCTGGAGGTGCTGGACGGCATCCTGTCCACCGGCGAGAGCAGCCGCCTGTATCGTTCGCTGGTCTATGACAAGCAGATCGCCACCAGCATCGGCTCCCAGCCTGACTTCGCCCAGCAGGCAGGCAACCTGTCCGCCTATTCGATCATGGCCGACGGCCACACCGCCGAAGAAGGCGTCACGGCGCTGAACGAGGAAATCGCCAAGCTGCGCGATCAGCCGGTCACCGCCGCCGAACTGTCCGAGGCCCAGAATGAGCTGGTCGCCAACGCCCTGCGCGGCCGCGAGACCGTCGAGGGCCGCGCCCAGACGCTGGGCTTCTCACTGATCAACACGGGCAGCGCCGCCGCCGCCGATCAGGAAGTCGCCAGCATTCAGGCCGTCACCATCGCCGACGTCCAACGCGTCGCACGCAAATATCTGACGCCGCAACGTCAGTCGACGATCCTGTATCTGGCGTCGGACGCCGCCAATCCGCCCTCGGTCGCGCGGACCAATGTGGACGCCCCGGTCAAGGTCGCGGACCTGGCGCCTGCGGGTGCGCCGGTCACCCTGCTGCCGGAAGGCCAGCGCGCGGCCCTGCCGCAACCCGGCCCTGACGTCGCCCCCAGCACCCCGGCGGTCGCAGACTTCCGGCTGGCCAACGGCCTGCGTGTTCTGGTGGCCCCGACCAGCGGCGTCCCACTGGTTTCGGCCCGCCTGAATATCAGCGCAGGCACGGCCAGCGATCCCACGGGCAAGGCTGGCGTCGCGACCCTGACCTCGGCCCTGCTGACGCAAGGCACCAAGACGAAGTCCGCCCCTGAAATCGCCACCCAGATCGAGCAACTGGGCGCGGTGATCGGCGCCAGCGCGGGCGCAGACTTCTCCAGCGTCTACGCCAACTCGCCCGCCAACGCCTTCGGTCAGACCGTCGCCTTGATGGCCGATCTGGTGAAGAACCCCGCCTTTGACGGCGAAGAGCTGGAGCGCCAGCAGGCCCAGACCCTTGATGGTCTGCGTGTCTCGCTCAGCCAACCCGGTCCGGTCGCTGGACTGGCTGCAGCCCGCATTACCTATGGCGCGGCCCCCTATGGCGCGCCCGGCTCCGGCACGATCCAGTCAGTGCCGACCATCACCCCGGCGGATGTCGCCGCCTTCCACGCCGCCCGCTATCGCCCGGCCAACGCCACTCTGGTCTTCTCGGGTGACATCACGCCCGCTGATGCCCGCGCTCTGGCCCAGCAGGCGTTCGGAGACTGGCGCGGCGCGGGCGCAACCCCTGCCGCTGTCGCTAATCCGGCTGGCGCCGCCCTGCCCCCGCGCATCGTGGTCATCAACCAGCCGGGCGCTGGTCAGGCCGCCGTCGCCGTCGCCGCACGCAGCGTTTCGCGCACCGACGCCGACTACTTCCCCCTGACATTGGGCAACACCCTGCTGGGCGGAGGCTTCTCGTCACGTCTGAACCAGGAAATCCGCATCAAGGGCGGTCTGTCCTATGGCGCACGCTCGTCGCTGGGCGTCCGCGCCAATGCGGGCCTGTTCACCGCCTCGGCCCAGACCAAGAACGAATCCGCCGTACAGGTCGCTGATCTGCTGCTGAGCGAAGTCGGCAAGTTGGGAACGACGCGCGCCACCGAGGCGGAACTGGCGACACGCCGGGCTACCCTGATCGGAGGCTTCAGCGACTCGCTGGAGACGGTGGATGGTCTGGGTTCGCTGGTCGCGGGTCTGGCCCAGTACGACCTGCCGATGACCGATCTGGCCGCCTATGCGGGCCGGGTGCGCGCCGTGACGCCGGAACAGGTCGAGGCGGCCTTCGCCAACCACCTGCCGATCAACCGCGCCAGTCTGGTGATTGTCGGTGACGGCTCGCTGTTCCTCGACGCCCTGCGCGCCAAACACCCGAACGTGGAAGTCATCAATATTGACGACCTGAACCTGAACAGCGCCACGCTGAAATAGGACGGCTGCACCGGACCTCCTTCCCGTATCGCACGGGGAGGAGGCGTCGGTTCAGACCGACAGACAGACCACCTGGGCCACGCGCAGGTCGCGCCGCAGATTGTCCGAGACGCGGCCATAGTTGTCGATCGTGACAGGCTCGCCCAGCGACGCCTCATCCGCGCGCTGCTCGCCCCGAATGGCGGGGCCGAAAGATTCCGGCGCCGTCGTATAGATGCGGCCCCGGCGCGGTGATTCCGCCAGAGTGACGCCGATCACCCGCCCATGGCGATCCAGCGCAGGCGCGCCCGAAAGCCCTGACAAGGTGCCGGTCAACCCGCGTGTGCGCCCCACCTCGGCCCAGGCCAGCAC
>NZ_JABAZW010000096.1:0-19211 GCF_018608325.1 Brevundimonas sp.
GGCCTGGCCCGCCTATAATCCCGTCAAGGACGCCTGGATGGTGTTCAACGCCACACCGGGCGGTGAGGTGAAACGCGGCTGGTGGAAGACGTCGCTGGACCACCATTCGCGCAAGGCCAAGGTGCTGATCCTGCTTCTGCGCGCCCGTGATCGCCTGCGCATCCTTTTGTCGGCTAAGATGTCGCGATGACAACCGCAAAGCCCCGCGCCAAGCCGAAGCCCAAACCCAAGGCCCAACGCCGCGAGGAGACCACCACCCGCATTCTGGACGCCGCCGAGGCCCTGTTTGCGCGCGACGGCCTTCACGGTGTCACCCTCAAGGCCGTCGCCAAGGAGGCGGGCGTCGATACGGCCCTGCTGCACTATTATTTCGACGACAAGAACCGGCTGTTCTCCACCGTCTTCGGGCGCCGCGCCGAAGTGGTGAACAAGGTGCGTCTGGACAGCCTGGACCGCTACGAGGCCGAGTTCGGCGACGACATGACCATACGGGGGGCCATCGACGCCTTCCTGCGCCCGCTGTTCGTCCTGTTCGATGGCGACCCCAGTTGGCTGAACTATGCAGCCCTGGTCGCCCAGGTGAACAACACCCCGGTCTGGGGCGGCGACACCATGCACCAGCATTTCGACCCGGTGATCCACCGTTTCATCGGCGTGCTGCAGCGGATCGCGCCTGAAACGCCGGATCGTCAGATCTACTGGTTCTATCATCTGCTGTCCGGCTCGCTGACCTTGTCGCTGGCGCAGACGGGACGGATCGACACCCTGTCTGGCGGCCTGTGCAAGTCATCGGAAATGGTCGCCATCTGCGATGCGATGGAAGCCGTCTTCACGGGCGGGTTCGAGGCCATCCGCCGTACCTGAAAACGAAACGAGGGGGCGCTCCGCAGAACGCCCCCTCGCCTTCAGATCAGTCAGCCGCAACCGTTGATCAGGGCGCCGTCGGGATGAAATCGACATCGAAGGCGCAGGCCTGATCATAGCGCCCCTTGGCTGCGTCGCAGAGGGCGGCGACCGACGTCGGGCTGGGCTTATTGCCCTTGTCGACCCAATCCATCATGGCTTCGAATATCGCCACATATTCCGGGGCGTGCAGGGCGCTGTGGCTGGTCTCGTTGGTGAAGGTCTGCACCAACAGGTCGGATCGGCCCGCAGCCGCGACATGGTCACGATATACAGCCTCGTTCGAGACGAAGGCCGTCGGATCGTATTTGCCATGGATGGTCAGGGTGGGCGCGACGATCAGGCCCGACAGGTCGGCGTCATAACCCAGCCGCGCCAGCGCCATGGGATTGGCCGAGAACCGCTGCACGCCCGCATTCAGCGCCGCGTCATCATGCGACCCGGAATAGACGGTGTCCGCATTCGAGAATGGATTGAGGCCATCCAGACGCCGCTGGACCATGTCACGAAACAGGAAGGTGCCCCATGCCAGGTGCCCGACCAGTTGATCTTCCTCCACACCCGTAACCGCCAGAATATCGGCCAGATTACGCTTCTGAATAGCAGTCCGCTGGGCCTGGGGCAGGCCGACGCCGGTGCAGGTCTTCACACGGTCCGCCAGTTGGGCGCGCGTCAGTCGCGCGCCTTCCGGCAAACCCTGCCACAGCGGATACTGCGGCTCATTCGGCAGGGGGTGGTTGTTGCAATAATACTGATAGACCGCGCGCAAATCGGCGCGGAAGCCATAGGCCTGCGTGCCACCCGCCAGCACGCCGCTGGTCAGGACCACGCCGTCCCAGATCACCTTGCCCTCGGCGTCACGGGCGTAGAGCTCGGAGGCCTTGGCGGCGACATTGCCGCCCCACGACTGTCCATGCAGCAGGGTGCGACGTGGACGGCCGAACTGATCCCAGAATAACTGGCGCAGATCGTTGGTGTCCTCCGCCGCCATCCGCACGCCGTATCCGCCCCGACGATAGGTGGCGCCCGCCCAGGCGAAGCCTTCTTTCACCGTCATCGAGAACCGGTTCAGGTCCTCCAGCGGATCGTCGATCTTGGGCGCCCCGGTGCGCGGGCCGCCGTGAGCATGGACGATCAGGGTGCCATTCCAGTTTGACGGCACGGCGATCCAGTAGAAGCCGCCCTTGGCCGCCTGCCCCGACCAACAGCGCGTGCCTTGCGGCAGCGTGTCAGGACAGGCGGCCTCGGCAGGCGACGGCCCGGCTGAGGCTATCGGAGTTGTTCCGCCCTGGCCCGCGATACGCTGCGGGACCGTACTCTGGGCGAAGGCTGCACCGGGGGCGAATACACACGCCGCCCCTAGAACCGCCCAACGAAACCAATCGCGTCGAACCGTCATCGCCGTCTCCTATCCTTGGGTCAGAACGTCTTGGAGACGTTGACGTACCAGTAGCGGCCCCACGGGCTGTGGACCGTGCCGCGATAGCCGTTGTCGGCGAGCGGCGGACCTTCATTGGTCAGGTCGCGCGCGCCCAGGCGGACTCGGGTTTCATCCGGGAAGGCGTAGTCGATATAGCCGTTGATCGTCTGGCGGCCGTCAACCTCCCACGGTGTGCCCGAGGCGCCCAGCAGGCCGGGTTGATCAAAGCCGCTGACATACTGGCTGGACGCACCCGCACGCCACGGCCCCTTGCGCCATGTCAGGCTGGCGTTGACCCGCCATTCAGGCCGTCCATTCTGGCCGATCAGTTGGCTCGGGTCCGGCAGGGTGGTGCCAGGATTGATCGTGCCGGCTGCACGCGCGGCGTACAGTTCGTTGACGATATCGCCCGGATCACGCGTGAACTTCTCCAGCTTGGAGGCGCTCGCATTGACGGTGAAGGTGCCGTAGCGCGTGCGGCGCAGCGACCAGTTCATCGCCACATCCAGACCCGCAACGGTCTGCGGCTGCAGATTGATGAAGCGGTCATTGATCGAAACCACATCGCCAGCAGGCGCCAGGCCGGAACCGTCGAACAGCAGGATGTCTTCCGGCGTCGGCGCGCGGCGGTTCACCAGCGGATTGGTCTGACCCTGCATACGATACAGGTAATCAAGCGCCAGAGCCGTCTGTGCGCCCAGCAGGCCGACGATCTTCTCCTGCTCGATCCGCCAGCGGTCGATAGTGAAGGTGAACGTGCCGAAGCGCGACGGGATGAAGTGCGGCTGCAACACCAGGCCGTACGAGGTGTTGGTGCTCTCTTCCGGCTCCAGGTCCGGGTTACCAGCCACCAGCAGGGACACGCCCGAGGTGTTCTGCGAGCACTGGGCGAAGTTGGTGATCCGGCCTGCGCGCAGGTCCGCTTCACAGCGCACATAGTCCACGCCGCTGGCCAGACGACCATATTCGGTGGCGTTGGTCTGTTCCAGGTTCGGGGCGCGGAAGCCCTGAGAATAAGACCCACGTACGCGCACGCCGTCGATCACATCCCAGGCCGCAGCAATCTTGGGTTTAGCGACCGAACCGAAGTCCGAATAGTGCTCGTAGCGACCGGCCAGCTGCAGATCGACGCGCTGGACCAGCGGGATGTTCATCTCGGGCGAGATCACCGGCACGGCGAACTCGATATAGGTCGAGAAGACGTTGCGGCTGCCCTTGGTGTCCGGGTTGGGGCTGACGGCCGAGACGTTCGACGGGTTCTTCTCGCCCGTCACCATGTCGGTGAAGGTGTAGGTGCCGTCCACGTTCTCGTCGCGGTCGTCGCTCTGGGTTTCGCGACGCGCTTCCAGGCCGAAGGCCATGCCCACTTGCCCGGCGGGCACGTTGAACAGATCGCCACGCGACAGTTTGAAGTCCACCATGCTCAGGGTCGTCTTGGAAACCCGGCGCATATCGAAGACGATAGCGTCGATCGCAGCCTGTGAACTGGGCGAGCAGTCGCCATAGCTGGGGGTGCCGACGCAGCCGCCGCTGAACGGGTTGTAGGCGTCCGGCGTGGACAGGGCCAACTGCTTCTGCAGCGCCGTCATGTTGATGTTGGGCGAGCTGTCGGTCGCCTTGGCTTCCGAATAGAGCAGCGCCGTTTCCCAGTTAAAGCCGCGCCATTCACCCCGTAGTCCGCCCAGCAGGCGCGCCTGATAGTTGTCGACCTTGACCACCTGGAAGCCCGTATCGACGAAGCGATAGTTGGTCATCAGGACCGGCAGGCCGCCCGTCGGCACACCTGTCAGGCCAGGCAGACGATTGGGGTTCAGCGTACCGTTGGCAAAGGTCACGGGACCGAACGGGTTGTAGTAGTTGCTGGCCGGAATCCAGATCTGGTTCAGGTTGACCACCGGCGGCTGCACAGCACGGCTGCTGGCGCTGTAATAACCGATCTCGCCAAAGGCCTCGACGTCGGGGGTGATGTCGTAACGTCCCGTCAAGAAGACGTTCATCCGCTCGACAGACGGACGCACTGTCGTGTCGTGACGGGTATCGTACCGCATGTCGCGGTTGGTCGTGTTAAAGTTGTGGTTGCCGCTGGCGATGCAGATGTCGTTGCCAACGCTGACCCCACAGCCGAAGCTGGTCGGCTGGTAACGGAAGGCTCCCGCGGCATTGGTCACCGCCACGCCATTGGACCGGATCACAGCGCGCGACCCGACAGACAGGCGCGCCCACGGCGTATGCGACGAACGACCGTCCAGCGATTGAACGCCTGCGAAATCGGGATAGCCCGAGAACAGGTCACGCAGATCATCCGACCGGGTGAAGTCCTGATCCGATGCCCACAGGGCGGATCGCGAAGCGTAGTTGGCGAAGATCGAGACATTGCCGCGGTCGAAATTCTTGCCCGCGAACAGGTTGGTTTCGAAGTCGCGCATCTGCGTGCCTTCAGCGCCGCCGTAACGGGCGCTGATCGACAGGCCGTCGATATTGTCGCGCAGCACGGTGTTGACCACGCCCGCCACGGCATCCGCGCCATAGATGGCGGCTGCGCCATCCAGCAGAACTTCCAGACGCTCCAGCCCCGCCACCGGGATGGCGTTGGAGTTGTAGCTCAGCACCGGCACCGTGCCGGTGTCGGACGTGCCCTGGCTGGTCGGGTGCTGCACCACGCGGCGGCCGTTCAGCAGCACCAGGGTGTTGCCCACGCCCAGCGAGCGCAGGTTGACCGAGTTCACGTCGCCACGCGCCGAGTTGGAGGTCTGGGCGCCGCTGGAGCTGTCGAACTGAACATCGCCCATCTGCGGAATGGTGCGCAGCAACTCGTCGCCGGTCGAGGCGCCGGTGGCCTCAATCTGCTCGCGGTCTGCGACCACCACCGGCAGCGCCGCCGTGGTGCGGGCGCCGCGGATGTTGGTGCCGACGACGACGATGTCATCGACCTGGGCCGCACCCTCGGCGGCCAGGGGTTCAGCCTGCGCCCAGGCGCCGCCAGCGGCCATCAGCGTCACAGCCGAAGCCGTGGTCGCCAACAGAGCGAATTTCGAATGTCTGTTCATTGCTCTTTCCTCCTCTTGGGCCGTCGTTGATCGACGGTCCCCCCTCTCAAGATGCGTCCGGCAGATCAGTCGTCTGCGAGGACAGTCGGATCGCCCGGCCCAGCGGCCGGATCGGGTTGTGCAGCGATAGGCGTGGGGGCGCCGTTCAGCGCGGCCTTCAGCGCGTCACGGTCCAGTTCGCCTTCCCAGCGGGCCACGACGATGGTCGCCACGGCGTTGCCGATGAAGTTGGTCAGGGCCCGGCACTCGCTCATGAAGCGGTCGATGCCCAGGATCAGCGCCATGCCCGCGACCGGCACGCTGGGCACCACCGACAGCGTCGCCGCCAGGGTGATGAAGCCCGCGCCCGTAATGCCCGCCGCGCCCTTGGACGACAGCATGGCCACCAGCAGCAGCAGGATCTGGTCCTGCAGGCTCAGGTCGATATTCAACGCCTGGGCGATGAACAGGGCCGCCATCGTCATATAGATGTTGGTGCCGTCCAGATTGAACGAATAGCCGGTCGGGACCACCAGACCGACGACGGACTTGGACGCCCCTGCCCGCTCCATCTTGGAGATCAGGCTGGGCAGAGCCGCTTCCGACGACGAGGTGCCCAGCACCAGCAGAAGTTCTTCCTTCAGGTAGCGGATCAGCTTCAGGATGTTGAAGCCGTTGGCGATGGCGACCAGACCCAGCACGCCGACCACGAAGATGATGGCGGTCAGATAGAAGGTGGCGATCAGCGCAAACAGATTGGCGACCGAGGCGATGCCATAGGCGCCGATGGTGAAGGCGAAGGCCCCGAACGCCCCGATGGGCGCGGCCTTCATCAGAATGCCGACCAGCTTGAAGAAGGCGGCGCTGGCGGATTCCAGGAAGGTCAGAACCGGCTTGCCCAGATCACCGACCATGGCCAGGGCCAGACCGAACAGCACCGACACGAACAGGACCTGCAGGATGTTGCCGGTCGAAAACGCGCTGACCACCGTGTCCGGGATCACGCCCATCAGGAAGCCGATCAGGGTGCTCTCATGCGCCGCCTGGGCGTATTGGGCGACAGCGCCCTTATCCAGGGTCGCGGGGTCGATGTTCAGGCCGTGGCCCGGCTTGACCAGATTGGCGACGATCAGGCCGATGATCAGGGCCAGGGTCGAGAAGACCAGGAAATAGGCGAAGGCCTTGGCCGCAACCCGGCCGACCCGGCCGATGTCGCGCATCCCGGCGATGCCGGTGACGATGGTCAGGAAGATCACCGGCGCGATGATCATCTTCACCAGTTTGATGAAGCCGTCGCCCAGCGGCTTCAGGCTCTCACCGAAGGTCGGCCAGAAGTGACCGATGGTCCCGCCCAGGGCGATGGCCACCAGCACCTGGAAATACAGATGACGATAAAACGGACGGCGGACGACAGTCGCCGGCGCAGCGGACGCGGTGGGGATCAAGTGAATGCTCCAGACAGCGAGCCCGGCTCGCGATTTCCTCCGCGCAATCTGTGTCGCGCTTGAAGGTCAGTTTCAGGGGCGCTGACCATATCGCCAAGCCAAGGCCGAAAGCGCATCAACATTCTGTTTTTGAATAGAAATTTCTACCCACCAGGGTGCGACCAATCACAAATGTGCGTGAAATCGCGCAAATATGTGGCCGTTTTGTGCGGATTATCGCACACTGAGACATGCCGTTTCGTCGCTTTGATTTCCGAATCCTCGCCTTCTGGCGGACCCGCTCGCGGCGGATGTGGTTCGCGCTGATCCTGACATGGCTGATCGTCACCACAGGCGCGGCCTATCTGGCGGGCGCGACAGCGCGCCGTGACGCCAGCGCCGAACTGGGCCGCCAATCCGAAGCCGCCGCCGCCCTGCACGCCGCCGTGCTGCGCAGCGAACTTGAAAAGCACCGATCCCTGCCGCTGGCGCTGGCCACCGATCCAGAGATTGCTCAACTGCTGGACGCTGCGCCCGGCGCGACCGCCGATCCGATCAACCGCAAGCTGGAGGAACTGGCCCGACAGACACGGGCGGCGGTCATCTATGTCATCGACGCCAAAGGTCAGACCCGCGCCGCCAGCAACTGGCGCCTGCCGACCAGTTTCGTCGGCGCCGACTACAGCTTCCGTCCCTATTTCATCGGCGCAATGCGCAACAGCCGGGCCGAGTTCTTTGCTCTGGGCACCGTCAGTGGTCGCCCGGGCCTCTATCTGTCGCGCCGCGTCGATGATGCACGCGGGCGCCCGGTCGGCGTCGTCGTGGTCAAGGTCGAGTTCGACGCGCTGGAGGCCGAATGGTCAGCGTCCGGCGAGCCCGCCTATGTCGTCGACCCGGGCGGCGTCATCCTGATCACCAGCGTGCCGGAATGGCGGTTCCGCACCCTGAAACCGCTGGATCTGGCCAGTCGTCAACTGACGCTGGCCGATCAGACACTGGGACACGAAGCCCTGACGCCCCTGCCTTTCACGACGCCCGACACCAACCGTCCTAGCCTGATCAAGGCGCCCCTCGGCGGTGTGGAGCGTGACTGGATGCACAGCCGCGCCGATACGGTCACGCCCGGCTGGACCCTGCACCTGCTGACGCCGACGCGCGGGGCCATTGAGACGGCGACCGCCAACGCGCGCGCCCTGACGGCGCTGATCCTGACGCTGATCTTCGGCGTCGGCGGCGTGCTGTTGCGCCGCCGCCAGCAGGCCGCCGCCCGAGAGCGGGCAACCGAGGCCGCCCGCATCGAACTGGAGCGCCGCATCGCCGAACGGACCCAGGATCTCAGCGACGCCAACCTGGCCCTGAACCGTCAGATCGAGGAACGCCAATTGGCCGAGGCGGCGCGTGAGGCTCTGCGGGACGAACTGGTGCAGGCGGGCAAGCTGGCCGCATTGGGTCAGATCGCGGCGGGCGTGGCCCACGAGATCAACCAGCCCGTCGCCGCCATCCGCACACAGGCCGAAACCGCATCCGCCTATCTGGAGCGGGATCAGGCGTCCAAGGCCGCCCGCCCGTTGCAAAAGATCGGCGACCTGACCGCCCGGATCGGCGCCATCACCCAGGAGCTTCGCGCCTTCTCCCGCAAGGCCGAGCCCAGGCTGGAGGCGGTGCAACTGCCCCAGGCCATCGACGGCGCCCTGCTGCTGCTGGGCGGGCGGATGCGCCAACTCGGTGTTCGACTGGTCCGCGAGAAGCCGCCCGCCAATCTGATAATCATGGGCGACCGGTTCCGGCTGGAGCAGGTCATCGTCAATCTGATGCAGAATGCGATGGAGGCGCTGGAGGACACCCCCTCGCCCGTCATCACCCTGTCGATCCAGCATCGCGGGACCGAGATCGACCTGATCGTCGCAGATAATGGACCCGGCGTCACCGCCGACATTCGCGACCAGCTATTCACCCCGTTTGTCACCAGCAAGCCGAACGGTCTGGGGCTGGGGCTGGTCATCTGCCGGGACATCATCGCCAGCTTCGGCGGCGAACTGTCACTGCGTCCGTCGCCCGCGGGCGCCGAGTTCGTCATCACCCTGAAGGCCGCCTGATGGAATTCACCCGCCTGACCGCTGTCGCCCTGGTCGAGGACGACGAGGATTTCCGCAACGCACTGCAAGAACGCCTGTCTCTGGAAGGGTTTGAGGTTCAGGCCTTCCGCACCGCCGACCTTGCGCTGAAAACCCTCACCGCCGACTTCCCCGGCGTGGTGGTCACCGACCTGCGGATGCCCGGCATGGACGGCCGCCAGTTGTTGACCCGGCTTCAGGTGCTGGACCCCGCCCTGCCAGTCCTCCTGATCACCGGCCATGGCGACATCGCCGAGGCCGTCGCGGCCATGCGGGACGGCGCCTATGATTTCGTGGCCAAGCCCTTCGCCTTCGACCGCCTGCACGACAGCCTGAAACGGGCGATGGAGAAGCGGGCGCTGGTGATGGACAACCGCCGCCTCGCCGCCCTGTCGTCAGAAGCGGGGGTGGAGTTGCCGTTGCTGGGCGAGAGCCGCGCCATCCGTTCGCTGCGCGCCACCATCGCCCAGATCGCCGACGCCCGCATGGATGTGCTGATCGAAGGCGACACCGGCGTGGGCAAGGAGGCGGTCGCCCGCGCCCTGCACAACGGGGGCCGTCGTCGTCCGCATCCCTTCGTCGCCGTCAACTGCGGCGCCCTGCCCGACGGCATGGTGGAGAGCGAACTGTTCGGCCACGAACTGGGCGCGTTCGCGGGCGCCCTGCGTCGCCGTGTCGGATACGTCGAACGGGCGCACAACGGCTCGCTGTTCCTCGACGAGGTCGAGAGCATGCCGCTGACGGTGCAGGTCAAGATGCTGCGGGTGCTGGAGGAGCGCGAGGTCCATCCGATCGGGGCCAATGAAGCCCGTGTTCTGGACCTGCGCGTCCTGGCCTCGGTCAAGAGCGATCCAGCCCGCGCGGTCGAAGAGGGCCGCCTGCGCGAAGACCTGTTCTATCGCCTAAATGTCGTACGTCTGCGCGTGCCGCCGCTGAAGGAGCGTCGCGAGGACATTCCCCTGTTGTTCGCTCACCTCTTGGCTCGCGCCCCGACCGCGCCCGGCGCAGCAACCCCGCCGGTGACCGACGCTGTGCGTTCGCGCCTGCTGGAGGCCGACTGGCCCGGCAATATCCGCGAACTGGCCCATTTCGCCCAACGCTTCGCCCTGGGTCTGGAACAGGTCGATGCGGCGCAGGCGGAACTGGATCTCAGCCTGATCGAACGCGTCGCCCGCTTCGAAGCCCAGGTGCTGGCCGACACCCTGAGCGACACCGCAGGCGACATGGTCGAGGTGCAGCGTCGCCTGAAAATCCCGCGCAAAACCCTCTACGATAAACTGGCCCGACACGGACTGAAGGCGTCAAGTTTCCGCACGGGAAAGATTTCGAGCGAATAGAAACAACCCATCAGCGAACAAGATCACGCGTATCGCCAGTCGATTACAGAATCCATCACTTGATGGGCCGCCGCGACTTGATCGATTGATCTGAACCTTACATGTTCGCGACCGCTCCAGCTGACTTAAGCTTGAGCGCAAGCCCACGCGTGCTTGCCACGGCCACACACTAGATGTCGCAAGGCGGGTCCAACGCTTGGCGGCGGCGAGATCTGAACATGAATGCAGCCGTAAAAATCGCCGCCCCGCTCGCCGACTGGAATGCCGTCCAGCAGATCACGTCGCAGGGCTGGCCCGACGACCTGCCACAGTCCACCTATGCGTTGATCCAGCGTGCAGCGGACAGATTCGGCGATGCGAAAGCCCTGAGCTTCTTTCTTGAGGCCAAGGCGCACAGGCGCACCTCCTCATGGACGTTCCGCCGCTATTTCGAGGCGGTGACCCGCACGGCCAACCTGTTTCACCGACTGGGCGTCGGGCATGATGATGTCGTCGCCCTGGTCCTGCCCAACCTGCCAGAGACCTATTTCTGCCTTTGGGGCGGAGAGGCGGCGGGCATCGCCCTGCCGATCAACCCCTTGCTGGAACCCGGCGGCATCGCCGACCTTGTGCGTGCCGCCAAGGCCAGAATAGTCGTCACTGTCGCCCCCTTCCCGGGCAGCGACCTCTACGAAAAGGTCAGCGCCGCAGTCGCGGAATCCCCCGATGTGACCGATCTGGTCACCGTTGATCTGGCGCAAAGCGTGCTGGGCTGGAAGGCCCTGCCCGCGCGCTTGAAACAGGCCCAACTGGTGCGCGCGGCCAAACCCCTGCGCCCCGGCATCCACGTGACGCGCTATCACAAGGCGATTGCAGGCGTGGCCGGGGATCGGCTGGAATCCGGGCGCACGCCCAAGGGTGATGACGTCGCCTCCTATTTCGGCACCGGCGGTTCGACCGGCGCGCCCAAGCTGGCGATGCGGACCCACGCCAACGAAGTCGCCAACACCTTCATGAGCACCCGGATGCTGGGCGACGGTCTGGCCCCCGGCGAAGTCATCTTTGCCGGCCTGCCGCTGTTCCACGTCAACGGCGCGCTGGTGACCGGACTTTCCCCGCTGCTCACGGGCGGCCACGTTCTGCTGGGCACGCCACAGGGCTATCGCGGCCCCGGCCTGATCCCGCTGTTCTGGGACATCGTCGAACAGCACCGCGTCAGCTTCTTCAGCGGCGTGCCAACCCTGTTTTCCAGCCTTATGCAGACCTCGCCCAAGGGCAAAGACCTGTCCAGCCTGCGGTTCGCCATCTGCGGCGCCGCACCCATGGCGCCCGAACTGATCGCCCAGTTCGAACAGGCGACCGACATTCGCATCCTCGAGGGCTATGGCCTGACCGAAGCCACCTGCGTGGCCAGCGTCAATCCGCTTGATGGGGTGCGCAAGGCGGGCTCCGTCGGTCTGCCCCTGCCCTTCCAGTCCACCCGCATCGCCGTGCTGGACGATCAGGACAAATGGGTGCGCGACGCCGCCATCGGTGAAACGGGCACCATCGCCCTGTCCGGCCCCAACGTCTTCCTGGGCTATCGCATCGAGGCCCAGAACAAGGGCCTGTGGCTGACCGACAGCGATGACGCCCAATGGCTGAACACCGGCGATCTGGGCGCGCTGGATGCGGACGGATACCTGTGGCTGAAGGGCCGGACCAAGGATGTGATCATTCGCGGCGGCCATAATATCGATCCGGCGATGATTGAAGACGCCTTCTACGCCCACCCCGCCGTCGCATTGGCGGCGGCCATAGGACGGGCGGATGAACATGCGGGCGAAGTGCCCGTCGTCTATGTTGAGTTGAAGCCCGGCCAGACGGTGGATGAGGCGGCGCTTCTGGCCTTCGCTGACGAGCGGATCATGGAACGCTCCGCCCGGCCCAAGGCCATCTACATCCTGCCGACCCTGCCTCTGACCGCCATCGGCAAGGTGTTCAAGCCTGAACTGCGCCGCATCGACCAGGAACGGCTGGGCTGAGCCCTACCCCATCTATGTCGTTGTCCCGCCATGAACCTCAGCTATCGTCTCTGCACAGAGGGTCGTCGTGGCCCTCTGTGCCGAAATCGGGATCGGTGACATGACGGAAGTCGTCAAACCAGCCAGCCATTATCCGACCCGCGCCGCGCGGATAGCCGACCTAGTCGTGCATCTGGTCGGGCTTGGGTTCGCCCTGTTCGGCGGCGGCGTGCTGCTGGGCATGTCAGTGGCGCGCGGCGATGTCGGCGTAATCGCGGCAGTCAGCGTCTATGCCGTGGGCCTTCTGGCGATGCTGGGCTTTTCGACCGCCTATAATTTCGCCAAGCCGTCGTGGCAGCCGATGATGCGCCGGTTGGATCACGCAGGCATCTTCCTGATGATCGCCGCCTCCTACACCCCCTTCACCACCCATACCCTGACCGGCGCCTGGGCCATAGCCATGACGGCGACCATCTGGACGCTGGCGTCGCTTGGCGCGCTGGGCAAGCTGTTCCTGCCGGGTCTGGGGCGCGGTTTCTGGGTCGCCATCTATGTGGCGCTAAGCTGGCTGGTGCTGCTGGCCTTCAAACCGATGCTGGCCCACGGCTCATGGGTGGCCCTACTGCTGCTCGGCATCGGCGGGCTGGTCTATATGTCGGGCGTCCTATTCTATGTGCAGAAGCGGCTGAAGTATTTCCGCGCCATCTGGCACGGCCACGTCGTCGCCGCCGCCAGCGTCCACTGGGCCGCCGTTCTGGTCGGCGTGGTCCTGCTGAACGGCTCGCACTAGGCCGCTTCAGGCCGGAAAGTCGAACCTTAGCGCCGTCTGGCCTGTCGCCGTTCCGTCGGCGTCAAAACGCCGCTCAGTGATCAGACCGCGTCCCTGCGCATCGATCATCACCACTGTGCTGCACCGCGTGCCGTACTGCGGATTGCGGATAAAGATGGGCGACACGCGCGGCTCCCATGGCGCATCCGACGGATCAGCCGGGACCACACCCTCCTGCTCCAGACGATCCTCGTGCAGACCGTCCAGAAGCCCATCGGGATCATCACTGTTCGCCAGCCAATCCGACAAGATGGCCTTCAACCGCACTGTCTTGGGCCACGGCTCATCCAACTGTCCGTTCGACAGGCCATAGACGCCGGGCGTCAGATCCTGCCGCTGCGGCTCTGGTTGATTGGTCCAGAAGGTCGCCACATCGCCGATGACGCGGATCAGGTTGAAGGGGCTGAAACGCTCCAGTTCGGCATCCGTCGGATCGGCGAACTCTCCCGCTCCGCGCAGCATGTCGCTGAGCAACAGGCCGCGTGACGGCGCGTCAATCTTGGGCCCTCCAAAGCCGCGCAGATTGGTCACGACCGCCAGACGCCCCAGCTCCGACACGCCCAGCCACGTCCCGCCAGACAGCCGATCACGCCCGGCGATAAGGTGTTCAGCGCCCGCCCATCGCCCCAGCGGATCAGCAGGCCGGGCATGAAGCTCATCCCGGTTTCCCGCCAGCACCAGACGCCAGCGCGGGTGCGCTTGCCAGGCTAGTGCCAGGACGCACATGGCGATCTCCGCTCATCAAGGACAGTCATGCCCTCGGCTTACGAGCCTGAGATCGCCGCGTCACATCACGAAATAATGGCTCAGCGCACTTCGAATGTGGTGGTCAGTTCGGCACGCGAGTCGCCGCCGATCCAGATGTCGAACACGCCGGGATCGACCACCCATTTGCGCTCGGCCCCGCTCCAGTATTTCAGCTCGGCCTCGCCCAGCGTGAAGGTCAGGGTGCGGCTTTCTCCCGGCGCCAGGGTGACACGCTGGAAGCCCTTCAGTTCACGCACCGGACGTGTCGCCCGCCCCGCCCGCTGATGGATATATAGCTGGGCCGTCTCATCCCCCGCCCGCGCGCCGGTGTTGGTCACGACGGCGGTCACGGTCAGTTGCCCATTCGCCGCCACAACCGGCTGGTTCACGGCGATGTCCGAGAACTTGAAGTCGGTGTAGCTGAGCCCATAACCGAACGGATAAAGCGGCGTGGACGCCTCGTCCCAGTAACGGGTCGCCGCCGTGGCCGGGTCCTTGGTGCGGTTGTGGGCGTAGTACAGCGGGATCTGCCCCGCATCGCGTGGCCAGGTGATCGGAAGTTTGCCGCCGGGGTTCACATCGCCATACAGCACATTGGCGACCGCCGCGCCGCCTTCCGAACCCGGATGCCAGGCCTCCAGAATGGCCGGAACCTGGGTGGCGGCCCGGCGGATATCCAGCGGACGGCCGTTGACCATCACCATCACGACCGGCTTGCCCAGAGCGGTTACGGCGTCGATCAGCTTCTGCTGTTCGCCCGGCAGGGACAGCGACACGCGCGAGGCCTGTTCGCCGCTCATGTAATAGTCTTCGCCGACCGTCAGGATGATCAGGTCCGAACGCTGGGCCAGTTCCAGAGCCCGCGCATATTCCGCCTCGGCCTTGGCCGCATCCCAGCGCGCAGGCATGGGCCGCATAGCCGAGAACATCGACGGTGTACCGCGACGAATCTGCACGCCCGGCGCCGTCTCAACCTGCGCCGCGCCTTCCAGCTTGGCCTTCAAGCCCTTGTAGATGGTGACCGTCTCATCGGTCTTGTCGGCGAACGCCCAGGGACCGACCGTATCGACGGGCGAATCCGCCAGCGGACCGATGACCGCGACACGCTGATGCGCGCCGCGCACCAGCGGCAGGGCGCCGTCCTTGTTCTGCAGCAGAACCATCGCCTGCTCCGCCGCCTGACGCGCCAGCACGCGGTGATCAGGCGCCGTCAGCACGGACTCGGTCAGTGAGGCGTCCACATAGGGGTTCTCGAACAGCCCCATCTTGAACTTGGCGATCAAGACGCGACGCACGGCGCGGTTCACGACCGCCTCGTCCAGACGCCCCTCGCGGGCGGCGGCGACCAGATTGTCAAAGGCCCCCGTCCCCATCGCCATTTCCATGTCGTTGCCCGCGCGGATCGAGCGGATGGCGGCATCGGTGGCGTCGGTGGCGAAATGCTGCGGGATCAGGCTGCGCACGCCATTGGCGTCCGAGACGACAAACCCGTCAAAGCCCAGTTCGTCACGCAACAGACCGTTCAACAGCCCGTCGTTGGCCACCGCAGGCACATCGTTCAGCTCCATATAGGCGCTCATGACATTGGCTGCGCCCGCGTCGATGGCGGCGATGAAGGGCGGCAGATAGACGTTGTAAAGCTGGGTGTCCGACAGGTTCACGCTGTCATAATCACGCCCACCCTCAGACGCGCCATAGCCCAGGAAATGCTTGGGGCCAGCCAGCACATGGCCGGGTGCGCCTATGGTCTCGCCCTGAAAACCACGCACCTGCGCCGCCGCCAGAACCGAGGCCAGATAGGGGTCTTCACCCGGTCCCTCGACGATGCGGCCCCAGCGCGGATCACGTGTCAGGTCCAGCATGGGGGCGAAGGTCCAGTGGATGCCCGATGCGCGGGCTTCCTGCGCCGCCACGCTCTGGGACTGTTCGACCAGACCAGGATTCCAGGTCGCCGCCATCGCCAGCGGCACGGGGAAGACAGTGCGGAAGCCGTGGATGACGTCGTATCCGAACAGCAGCGGGATGCCCAACCGGGTCTCCTCCACAGCCATCTTCTGAATCCGGTTCACGACAACCGGGTCGCGTACGAATAGCACCGACCCCAGTTGGGCGGCCTTCACGCGCGTCTCGACCGGCGCGGCGCTGCCCAGCACGAACTGCTGGCTGACCTGGCCGACCTTCTCCTCCAGCGTCATGCGCGCGATCAGGGCGTCGGCGCGGGCTTCCGGCGACTGTGCAACTGCGGCGACCGGCGCAGCAGCGGATACAGGTGCGACCGGTCCGGCAATCACGGAGGTTCCGGTCAGGCTGCACACGGCGACACCGACAAGAAGACGTTTCAGAAGTCGCGATTGCATCAGACGCACCCCAGTAAAAAAGAAGGCCGATGTGGACGCTGATCCACATCGGCCAGTCAGCAAGCAGGACGGCCCGGGAGAGCCGATCAGCTCAGGTTAGAAGGTCTTGCGAAGGCCGATCGAAACCACGCGACCCAGGGTCGAGCCGTTAGATGTGCCGCCGACCCCATTGTAGTATGGCGGCTCTTCATCGAAGAGATTGTCGATGTTCAGCGTCACCGTGGTGTCGTTGAAGGCGCCGCTGAGGCCCAGATCATACGAACCGAACAGGTTGACGGTGGTGAAGCCACTGACCTTGTTCTGGTTAGGCACACCCATCAGGTCCGCCGACGAGTTGTGATTGACCGTCAACTCCCCAGCGAAGGCACCCGAGATCAGGCCGCCGGATGCGACCAGCGAGTAACGTCCCGTGCCGTTCTTGAACTCGTTGATCTTAAGGTCCTGTTTGGAAAGACGGCTTTCGCGGTTCAGGCCATAGGTCCCGGCCAGACCGACGTGCCACAATCCAAACGAGGCAGGACGCGCATAGCGCAGGCTGAAGTCGATGCCATCGACATCCAGCGTGCCGAAGTTATGACGACGTGCATCGAAGAAGATGGCTGGCGTCAGGACGCCTGGTGCATAAAGCGACTCCAGACTGGGCGCGCCATCGACAGGCAACCCTCCTACCCTAGCCAGCAGCGCCGGCAGTTTCGGGTCCCGGATGAACAAAGAGGCAAAGCCCGGATTCGTGAAGAAAGAGCCTCGACCGACTGGCGTCACGCCGATCGCATCCTGGAACGCCACATTATAGTAGGTGACGCTGGCGGTGAGGCCCTCAAGCGCACCCTCAGGACGCCAGTCGAAGCCCAGCGACCAGGTGTCTGCCGTTTCAGGCTTCAGGTCAGCGTTGCCGCCTGCCAGGACAAGGGTAGGACGTGCGATCTCCCCCGGCTGCGGATCAGGCAGCAGCACGCTGAAGCGTAAAACCTGGAGGCGGGTGTCAACTCCGTTGCCCATGTCAGCCAGGCTGGGCGCATGGAACGAGGTTCCCCAGTTGCCGCGGAAGGTCAGGGTCGAGATCGGACGATAGTTGAAGCCGATCTTGGGGTTGGTGGTGTCACCCACATCGCTGTAGCTGTCATAGCGAACCGACGCCGACAGATCGAACGCCCCCATGCTCGGGCTGTTGAATACGGGCGCCAGGACTTCGGCGAACACCGACTTCACATCACGGCTGGTCGATGAACGCACCAGATTCAGGGCCGACGGGGCGCCATTGCCCTGCTGCGCCTTCAGGGTCTCTTCGTGATATTCGGCGCCGACAGCCAGCTTCACGTCGCCGGCAGGCAAGGTGAACAGATTGCCGTCAACGACCGCGCGCGCCTCACGGATTTCCTGAACCGAGTGAGCGTAGTTCTGATAATCGATGATGCCCTTCAGCACCGCCGCATTGGTCGCACCGACATTATAGGGGTTCAGCGCCGTCGCCGCCGTGGTTCCGGCCAGAGCAGCAGCTTCCGCCGTCGTGTTAATGGCCCAGCTGCGGACCTGATTGGTGCTGCGCCCCCAGTTCAGCGAAGCCTTCAGGCGCCAGTCGTCATTGATCTGATAGGTCAGCGACGGCGTAAAACCAGCCGAGGTGAAGCGGCTGTTGTTCTTCGGTAGAGAGCCACCCCAGGCGTCATCATAGTTCAAGCTGACGTTATGGAGGAACTCGAAAGCGACGGGTTTGAAGTAGGGGTTCATGGCTGTAATCAAGCCGCCACCGGCTAGCCCCGTCCCTTCCGCCACAGACACGCCGCGACGCGTGGTCTCGCGCTGAGAATAATAGGCCGTGGCGTCCAGAGACAGGCGATCATTGACCGTCTGGCTGACAGTGGCGAACAGGCTGTGGCGCTCTTCTTCCGGGTAGAAGTCGATGACCTTGGCCGCGTCACAGAAATTGCTCCCAGGCGTCCGTCCCGGCAGCACATAGTCACCATTCGCAAGCGTGGTGATCGTACCCGGCGAGCAGGACTTGCTACGGTAATCACCGCCGCCGCGCGAAGTCAGATCCTGAGTGAAATAGTCGCGATCCGCGCCGGAGATGTTGCTGTGCTGGGCATAGGCGTACGAGATGATGGCTGAACCGCCGTCCCATGACTTGCCGCCCGTCAGGTTCAGGTCGAACTGGTCATAGCCGTCGCCCACGCCGTAACGGCCCGTGGCCTCGATGCCTTCGAACTTCTTGCGGGTGATGAAGTTGACCACGCCGCCGATGGCGTCCGAGCCATAGATGGACGAACCGCCGTCCGGGATCACTTCAACCCGCTCCAGCACGCCGGGCGGAATGACCGAGGGATCGGGCGAGGTCTGCAGGATGCCTGCGCCGACCATACGGTTGCCGTTCAGCAGGACCAGGGTGGTCGAACCGCCCGAGGCGCCCAGATTGCGGATGTTCGGACGGTTGATCGGCAGGGCCATGGTCGCACCCGGCTGGGGCGCAGTGTTGAAGGCGCTGGAAATCTGCGGAATGCGCGCCAGCAGGTCGTTGGACGAGGCGGCGCCCGTGGCGATCACGTCCTGACGGCCCATGCTGACCACATTGGTGCCGGTCGGCGCCACGCCGCGCAGCAGAGTGCCGGTGACGACGATTTCATCAACCTCGGTCGCCGCTGCGCCGTCGGACGCGGGCGTGGTCTGAGCCGAAGCGGCTCCGGCGGCGGACAGACCGAGCACGACCATCGCTGTCGTGGCCAGAAGCCGTGTGTTCAAGGGTGCGTTGCGCATCTGTTTTCCCCCAGGTCGTTTCGACCTGCCCGCCTTCGCGGGTCTTTCCTGGATATTGATCCGCCGGGCGGGTGCCCGATCAGACTGTCGTTTCCGGCAACGGTTGAGCCGTCGTCCCAGATTGTGAGTTGAGGTTCCGCGATTTCAAAAAACAGGTCAAGAACTATTTGAGCGATTGCATAACCAAATAGCTTGGGGCTAGCCTGACTGTTCCCGGACGGCCACAAAGCGCCGCCCTCGCCGCTGCCAAGGTGGTTCACCCATGCCTTCACTGTTCGCCCGCTTCGGCCCGCTGGCCGCCGTCGCCGCCCTCGCCCTGCC
>NZ_JABAZW010000096.1:19221-21421 GCF_018608325.1 Brevundimonas sp.
GCCCAAACCAATGGACAGGTCGCGCCGCAGACCCCTGTCCCGAGCGCCAGCCAGACGGCGCAACAGACCTTCAACATCTGGCCCGGCGTCGCTCCAGGATCGGAACACGCAACCCAGGTTGAGACAATCAGCCGCTTTCCCGGCGCAGGCTTCGAGGTGGTGCGAAACGTGACCCGCCCGACGCTGGAGGTGTTCCGCCCCGAGCCTGGCAAGGCGACCGGCGCCGCAGTGGTCATCGCGCCCGGCGGCGGCTTCCGCTACCTGACCATGCAGGCCGAGGGCGTCGATGTGGCCCGCGCCCTGACCGCGCACGGCGTCACCGTCTTCGTGCTGAAATACCGCACGCTTGCCACCCCCGCAGACGACGGGCAGCACTGGCGTGACTTCTTCGTCTTCATGGCGGGCGCGGCCCGATCAAACGGCACGTTCAATCTGGACGAAGCCTCGGTTCAGGGCGTCGCCGATGGGGTGCAGGCCCTACGGCTGGTGCGCCAGCGCGCCGCCGAGTTCCAGATCGACCCCGCCCGCGTCGGCATGATCGGCTTTTCCGCAGGCGCGCGTGTGACGGCTGGCGCCCTGCTGGACGCCGATCCGGCGGCTCGCCCCGCCTTCGCAGGACTGATCTATGGCGCCACCTTCAACGAGGCGCCCCTGCCTGCCGACCTGCCGCCCGTCTTCCTGGCCGTTGCGGGCGACGACAAGCTGGCCGAGCCGACCGTGCTGAACTTCTATCGCGCGGCAGCCAAAAATGGCCGCCAACCTGAACTGCACGTCTATCGCAACGGCGGCCACGGCTTCGGCATGAACAGACAGGGCAAGAGCAGCGACTTCTGGATCAACGACCTGTTGAACTGGCTGAACGTGCAGCAGTTGGCCCGTCCCTGACGCCGAACCAAAACGGGCGGCCCAACAATGGACCGCCCGTTTGTTTTTAAGCCGCTGCCATCTCGGCCAGGCTGGTCTTCAAGACCTTGCCCAGACCGTTACGGGGCAGTTCGTCGACGAAGGTGATCGCCGACACTCGCTGCAAGGAGCCCAGCTTCTCATTGGCCCAGGTGCGCAAGGCTTCCGCCTCGATAGTCGCGCCCGGCTGGCGCACGACATAGGCCACCGGCGTCTCGCCCCATTTGGCGTCCGGCACGCCGATGACGGCGGCCTCGACCACCTCGGGATGGGCATCAATCTGAATCTCAAGATCGATCGGGTAGATGTTGAATCCACCCGAAATAATCATGTCCTTCTTGCGCCCGACGATCTGCAGGAAGCCCTCGGCGTCGAACCGGCCCAGATCGCCGGTGCGGATGAAGCCGCGCCCCTCAGAATCCGACCAGCGCCCTTCGGCTGTCGCCTCTGGACGGTTGTTGTAGCCGATCATCATCTGGGCCGAATGGCTGACGATCTCGCCTGTCTCGCCGACCGGCTGCTCAACGCCGTCGTCGTTGATGATGCGGATGTCAGACCCCGGCGCAGGCATGCCGACCGTGTGCAGTTTCTCGGGGAACAGGTGGGCGGGCAGGAAACAGATGCCGCCGCCTTCGGTCATGCCGAAGATCTCCAGCAAGCCACCCGGCCAGCGACGCAGAACCTCTGACTTCAGCTCCACCGAGAAGGGCGCGCTGGTGCAGAGCTTGAGCTGGAACGACGACAGGTCGAAGTCGTCAAACGCCGGGTCCGCCATCAGGCGCTGGTACTGAACCGGCACCAGCATGGTGTGGGTGATCGCGTGCTTCTGCGACAGTTCAAGGAAGGTCTTGGTGTCGAACTTGCGCATCACCACGACCGTGCCGCCTGCCCGCAGGGTGGGCAGCAGGGTCACCAATGTCGTGTTGGAATAGAGCGGCGTCGTCAGCAGGGTGACGACGTCACCGCTGAACAGGGCGGACAGCGCGCCCATCTGGCCTTCGCGCATCCGGTGCGAATGGATGATGCCCTTGGGCACCCCGGTCGTGCCGGACGAATAGATGATGTTGAAGGCGGTCGCCGGGTCAATCGGCTCCACCGCCGGCGTGGCGCCTTCGGGGGCCAGCCAGTCCAGCCAGGGCTTGCCGCCCGCAGAACCGTCCAGGGTCACGATCTCGAACCCGCCCAGACGCGCCGACTGGCTGGCGTCCGAGAAGACCAGACGCGGATTGGCGTCGACCAGCATGGCCTTCAGCGTCTCGTCCGTCACGCTGGGGGCCAGGGGCACTGGCGTCATGCC
>NZ_JABAZW010000096.1:21431-36071 GCF_018608325.1 Brevundimonas sp.
AACCACCGACACGAAGGCGGCGGCGTATTCGACACCCGGCTCGCCCAGCAGGGCCACCCGGTCGCCAACCGACAGGCCGTCGCGCTGAAGGGCCGAAACGACCCGGTTCATCAGGGCGTCGAGCCCTGCATAGCTCAGGATCACATCGCCCTGGATCAGGGCGGCGTTGTCGCCACGGTCACGCGCGTGCTGGGCGATGGCTTCGGAAAGGGAAGAGACAGTCTGGGTCAAATCGTTTCACTCATCTTTGCGTGAAGATGAATGTAGCTGCGCCGGGGGCCGCCGCATAGACGGCGTGTCCATTCTCGTTTCTGAGGTAACGCGCGCCGCGCGGCGCCTGTTTCAGGCGCTCGCCGCCATTGGGCAGCCAAACCTCCGCGCGGGTCGCACCGGGGATCACCACGTCCAGAACCGCGCGGTCCCCTTGCCTGCGCCAGGCCGAGCGCACCTCGCCGCGCGGCGTCACGACCCGGCCCGAGGCCTGATCCAGACCCGTCGGCAGGGCCGGACGAATGACCACATCGGCATAGCCCGGCGAACCGGCGCGGATGCCCGCCAGACCTTCGTAGAACCAGTCGCTGATCAACGCGAAATAGTGGTGGTTCCAAGAACGCGAGTTCAGGCCCCAGCCTTCCAGCATCGAGTGAATGTCATTGGCCAGCCAGAAGCCCCAACTGGGCTGGGTCGTCTTGGTCGCCACCTTATAGACGGTGTCGACATGGCCGTAGTCGGTCAGCAGGGTCAGCCCATAACGCATCGGATAGACGCCCATGGTCAGGGTGTAGTCATTGGCTTCAAGATCCGCAGCCACGGCGTCGGCGACGTTCTGCTGCTCGCCATCCGGCACGATGCCGAAGGCCAGCGGCAGGATGTTCTGGGTCTGGCTGAACGGCGGGGTCGGCCCGTTTTCCACCGCGCGGGTCACATAGCGATGGGTCGCCGCATCCCAGTATTTGCGGTTGTAGGCCTCACGAACCTGAGCGGCCAGCGCCTGATAGCGGGCGGCGTCTTCGGTCTTGCCAAGGGTCGCCGCGTTCCGCCCCAGCATCGAGACCATATAGAAATAATAGGCCGAAGCCGTCGCATCGACCGGCCCGAACGGCCCCTTGCCCGCATAGTCGCCCAGACCCTTGGCATAGGCGAAGTCGGGAGCGGTGATGAAGCTCGAGGTGTAGTCCACCAGACGCTTCTGGCTCGCATACATGTCGGCGATGATCCGCTCGTCGCCATAGTGGCGCAACATATCGTCGGAGATGACGAACATGGCCGCATCCCAAGACGGGGTCGGCCCCCAGATGTAGGACCAGCCCGGTGTCTGGTCGAAACCATAATAGGGCGTCGACGGCACGATCTCGGGCAGTTCCCCGCTGGCCGCCTGGGCGTCGCGGAAGTCGGCCAGCCACTTGGTCCAGACCCGCGCCATGCCGAAGTTGACGCTGGCGGCGGAGGCCGAGGCCTGACCATCGCCGGTCCAGCCGTTCTTCTCCAGACTGGGCGTATCGCTCATCAGGCCGTGCATATTGTTCAGCAGGGCGTTCTGCGACGCCTGCTGGATGCGGTTGATCAGGGCGTTGCCGCTCTCAAAGGCGCCGATGCGGGCCACGTCGGAGTGGATGATCTCGGCGGTGACGAAATCCTCGCCCGGCGCCGATCCCAAGCCTTCGACCTGCACATAGCGGAAGCCCGCGTAGCTGAAGCGCGGCGCCCAGTGTTCAACGCCGGTCCCGGCAAATGTGTAGTGATAGGTCTGCAGCTGGGCGTCGATCAGGCCGCTGGCGACCAGAGCCGATCCGTCTTCGGCCTTCTTCTCGGTCAGGACCAGGGTGACGGTGCGGCCCGCTGGCCCCGTCATCTTCAGCTGCGGACGCCCCGTCAGGATGCGGCCGAAGTCGAACACCCAGACGCCGGGACGAACCTCGACGCGCGCCACTGGCTGCACCTGTTCGATGGGCCGGATCGGATCGGCGGCGGCGGCGACCAGTCGGCCCGCAGGGGCTCTCGCCACCAGTGCAGGGGTCCAGCCCTGTCCGGTGAAACGCGCCGAGCGCCAGCCGATCGGCTCACGCCGTGCATCATAGCGTTCCCCCGCATAGATGGAGTCATGCAGGGTCGGGCCGTCAGCGGTCGTCCAGCTGCGGTCGGTCGTGACCACCTCGCGGCGGCCGTCGGCGTAGGTGATCTCAAGCTGAGTGCGCAGAGACGGTTCGGCATGCCACGGCGCCTTGTGGAAATACCACTCGTTCGGCTCGGTCACGCCATACCAGGCGCGGCCCAGCTCGGCGGCCAGCACATTCTCGCCAGCGCTCAGCAGGCTGGTCACATCATAGGTCTGGTACAGGACGCGCTTGCTATAGTCGGTCCAGCCCGGCGCCATCGGCAGTTCCGCCAGAACCCCGCCGTTCAGCGTCAGATCGGCCCAGCCGCCCGCCGCCACATACAGCCGCGCCGAGGCGATTTCGCCCTGCCCCACCGTGAACGACCGACGCAACAGGGGCGCAGGGTTCGACAACGGCAAGACGATGTCCTTGGTCGGCACGCCCGCCGCCACGATCAGGCCGTCCGCGCCCAGACTGCCGCCCGTCAGCGGGTTTTCACCATTGGCGAATGTCGTCTCGAACGGCGCGCCCTCGGTCGGGACGATCGATAGACGGTGGATGACGGCCGCGTCAGGCGCGGCGGACAGGAAGCCCACCGTGCCGCGCTTCTGGGCGTCGTCGCGCATTTCGTCGATCACGCGCCCGTCCAGACGGGTGACGATCCGGTCGCCGACAGCTTCGATGCTCAGGCTGTGACGCCCCTGACGCAGGGCGTCCGCCGTCATGCCCAGATCAATCTTCTTCAGAGACGTCTGGTTCACGCCTGCGCGCGTGCCGCCCGGATAGCGGCGCACCTGTGCGTTCAGCACCGCCCGTCCCTCATCCTCGCCGATGCGCCAGACATAGGCCTCGCCATAGGTCTTGCCCTCGGGAGAGGCGCGGAACAGCACGTCGAACTGACGGCCCTTCAGGGTGAAATCAACAGTGACGGTCGCATCCGACCAGCCCTTTGGCGCGGCGGCGTTGCGCGAAATCCAGGCCCCGGTCCAGTCGGACGGGTTCAACAGCCCCATCTCCCACGACGCCGTATTGCTCCACGGCGAAGCACGACCACGCGCATCCCAGGTGCGGACCTGCCAGACCCGGCGCTCACGCGAGGTCAGGACGGGGCCTTGATAGATGACGGCGGCGTCGGTGGTGGAGCGGACACGGCCCGTGTCCCAGACCATCTGACCGGCCATCAGCGCCTGTTCGGACACGCCGACCCGCAGTTGATAGGCGCTCTGGGCGCGAGCGGCGGGCGGACGCCACGACAGGCGCGGGTTCGGGGTGTCTATGCCCAGCGGGCTGGGCGCGCCGTTGACGACCAGAGCAGAGGGACGATCCGTCGCCTCAACATCCTCGGCGTGCGCGGCGCCTGCGGCGACTGTCAGGCAGGCGAAACCCGCCACGGCTAGCTTGAGCATCGACATGGCGGGCTCTCCCGTTGGCCGCTTGCGCGGTCAGTTACGCGTAATGGGCGCGACCGGGCGAAGCGCCGCCCGGTCGTCGGAACATCTTAGTGGTTGGCGTGCGCCGGGACAGCGCGCAGCAGGGCGTCCAGTTCAGCCAGAGCAGCGTCATCCAGATTGGCCTGCGGGAACTCGGCCAGCTGGCGCGGGGACAGGCCGCCGATCATTTCGGCCAGACCAGCGGATTCTTCCGGCGTCATGGCCGGTGCGCCAGCGGCGATGCGGCGCTTCTCGAAGAAATCGCCCAGAACGACCTTGGCCTGCGGATCGGCGCTGATCTCGGCCATCGTCGTATCCACGGTGAATTTGGCGGCGGGTTGAGCGGCGGCGGGCGCCGGGGTCTGAGCCATGGCGGGAGCCGCAGCGGCGGTCAGGGTCAGGGCGGCGGCGATAGCAAGAGAGCGGATCATGGTCGTTTCCTTTGAGCGTGTTCTGTCTGGGTTTGGCCGGTGTCCGTGACTAGCGGACCAGCACTTTCACAAGCGCCTCGGCGTGCGCCTCGATGACGTCTGGATCGGCAGGATCGATATTCCAGACGCGTCGGACTTCGGGAGCCAGCGCGTAGAAGGTCTGGGCCGCGCCGACGAAGATATAGACCAGGGCGGGCGTCGACACGTCGGGCAGGATGCCCTCGCGCTTGCACATTTCGATGAACTTGCCCGAGACGCGGCTGATGTCGACGATGAAGGTGTCGGCGGCCCAGTTCAGGCGGTCATTGTCGCGCATGCTCTCCTGAACCATCAGGCGGGCGTGCTCGGGGTGTTTGGCGTAATACAGGACCACGGCGCGGATCACCGCACGGGCATAGGCGCGGAAGTCGGCATGGACCGGGTCGTCATGACGCGGCATGGCCAGTTCCTTGGCCTGACGTTCGAACAGGAAGGCCACGGCGGCGCGCCACAGGGCGTCCTTGCTGGAGAAGTGATATTTGATCAGGGCATTGTGCGCCCCGGCCAGCGCCGCGATCTCACGCGTGGAGGCGCCATCGAAACCCTTTTCGGAAAACACTTCCAGCGCCGCCTGCAGCAGACTGGCCTGCGTCGCCTCCCGTTGCTGGACCCTAAGGTTGACCTTGGCCAAGACCGCTCACCTGAAACATCATTCATCCGAACCGGCGAACTCGTGGAACGCCGATTCTGGAGCCTACCGAAACGCAACCCGCAAAGGCCACTCGACATTCGTTATGCATCTGCATAGCGTATTGTGCAAGCGATCAGGCCAAGACGCCGGACTGTGATCCGCCGCGCTGATCGGGGAGAAACCGCAGATGGTTCAGACACGTCGCCGCTTGAAATCCCGCACCGCCTGGACAACGGCCTGTCTGGGCGTCGGCCTGATGGCGCTCGGCGCCTGCGCTCAGGGACCGATCGCCGCAGTCCCCACGCCGGGCATGTCCATCGAAACCCGCATTGTTCAAGGCCCGCTGAAAGGCGTGGACGAAGGCGCGGTCCTGTCGTTCAAGAACATCCCCTATGCTGCAGCGCCAGTCGGTGATCTGCGTTGGCGTGCGCCCCAGGCCGGTCCGCACTGGACCGACGTGCGCGACGCCAGCACCTATGGCGACGACTGCATCCAGCCGCGCCCGGCATGGGACGACACCCAGACCCGCCTGCCGACCAGCGAAGACTGTCTGAGCCTGAACGTCTGGACGCCGAAACACCGCGCCGGCGGCCCTGCCCCGGTCATCGTCTGGATTCACGGCGGCGGCTTCATCATGGGATCGGGCAGCCAGCCGATCTTCGACGGCGCCAAGCTGGCGGCGCGCGGCGCGGTGGTGGTCACCTTCAACTATCGCCTTGGCCGCTTCGGCTTCTTCGCCCACCCCGCCCTGACCGCAGAGGCGGGTGCCGCCCCCACCGGCAACTACGGCCTGATGGATCAGATCGCGGCCCTGCAGTGGGTGCATGACAATATCGCCGTGCTGGGCGGCGACCCGTCGCGCGTGACCATCATGGGTCAGTCGGCGGGCGGCGGCTCGGTGCTGCAGCTTATGAACATCCAGCAGGCGCAGGGCCTGTTCCAGCGCGCCATCGTCCAGTCGGGCGGCGGCCGCGACCAGTGGCCCGACCTGAAGGCGGCGGGCGATGCGCGTTCAGGCGAAAGCGTCGGCGTCGCCTTCGCCACGGCCCAGAACCTGCGCAACGCCACCGTCGCCGACCTGCGCGCCATTCCGGTCGAACGGATCAAGGGACGTCTGGACCTGCTGACGCCCGAGAAGGACACCTTCTCCGGGCCGATCATCGACGGCAAACTGGTCACCACACAGGTTCTGAGCGCCTTCACGCGGGGTGCGCAGGCGGATGTGCCGATGATCATCGGCGCGACCGATCTGGAGCTTGGCGTCGTGCCCGCCCTGTTCCGCGGCATGGTCGCCGACCGCACCATCGCCGACATGAACCTGCCGCGTGACAGCCTGACGCCCATCTATGGCGAGCGTTCAAACCTGAACACCTACATGCCGTCGGAACTGACCTTTGCCGAACCTGCCCGTCGTCTGGCGGCGCTGGATGCGGACAAGAACCGTCCCGTCTGGCTCTACAGCTTCGGCTATGTGCCGGAAGAAAAGCGGCGCGACACGGCTGGCGCAGGCCACGCCACCGACGTCCCGTTCAGCTTCGACAATCTGGACCGCATGAAGGGCAGCTTCAGCGAGGCGGACAACCGCACCGCCGCCGCACTGGCCGACTACTGGGTCGCCTTCGCCCGTGACGGCCGCCCGGACGCCGCCAACCGTCCGGCCTGGCCGCGTTATGACGCCCGCACCGACCGCGCCCTGCTGATCGGCAACGACGGGATCACCATCGGTCAGGTTCCGCAGGCGCAGCGTCTGGATGCCTTGGGCCGGTTGCGCGACACGCTGAGCACCACCGCACGCTGACGTAAAAAAGGGGGGCTTCGCAGCCCCCCTTTCCATTTCCGCCCTATCCGGCGGCCAGTTCGATCTTCAGGCTTCCGGCGCCCGACGCCTTGACCCGCACGATCTGCGAGACGGTGTCGTGGATCCAGTCCGCCTGAACCCCTGACAGAGACAGGGACACGCCGTCGGGATAGCGCCAGTTCGGCACGAAGATCTCGGTCGCCCCGCCGACCGTTTCATCCACCTCGATCACCGCCGTCAGGCGCAGCGACTTCACATCAAACGCCATAGAGGCGATCACCCCCTGCCCGCGCTGGACATAGGGACGCGAGAAGCCTTCCAGCGCACGACTGCCCGAAGCGGGGTCGTTCTCTGACGTCGTCTGGTCGGACGAATAGATGGACAGGTCTTCCTGATTCCAGCCGTCACCGATCCGCAGGTCATTGGCGTTGGTCGCCGAATAGTTCCACTGGGTCGAGGACAGCAGCAACTGGTCCATGGTGTCGTACATGGCGCCCAGCGCCTGCGAATGGGCGCGCCAGACATCCGCGCCGTGATCGCCATCAGCCCAGCGCTCGAACGCCTCGCCGTCATTCATGTCGTAGGGAATGCCGAACTCGCCCACCAGCGTCGGCGCCCCGCCCTCGCGCATCGCCAGACCCATCGCGCGGATAAAGCCCAACTGGAAGGCATAGCGTTGGCTGCGGTCATCGCCCGCTGCATCGGGGTCGTATCGCTTGGTCCCCAGAATCTCGACGTCGTACCAGTGGCTGGCGTTGACGGTGCGTTCCGGCATGGGCTGGGGGAAGGTCTTGCCCTGAATCATCAGGTAGGGACACATCTCGCCGAACAGCAGCCAGTCCGCCCGCACGCTGCGGATCGAGGCGGCAACCCGCGCGAAGAAGGGGGCCATGAAATCGTGCTCGTGATCGATGGTACGACCATCGCGAATGCGGAAGAAGTCTTCGTCCCCGACCGTCGCCACGCCGTCGACCAGCGACCATGCGCCCGCGATCTCGAACGGGTCAGGGCCGTCGTTCAGCCAGATCGAAACACCATTGGGATTCAGATCCGCCTCGCCGACCGCTTCGGGCTTGCCGATTCCGGTGCGCTTCATGACGGGCAGCCGCACAGGAAGGCCTCGCGCCGCCTTCAAACAGTCCAGCGGCGTCCACAGCGGCCCCGACCAGATTGGCGTGGCGTTGCTGGCGTCCGGCCCGTCGCGACGCTCCGACACCTTCTGCCCGACCCAGCCCAGCGCGGGTTCATTCAGACTGTCGAAGCCCAGCACATTCGGCAGATCGCTGAGCCGTTCCGCCACAGCGCGCATGGCGCCCAGATAGGTCTCCTGCAGGAAGTCCTGCACATTGCGTCCATCGACGATCCAGTCCGGCGTCAGGGTCGCACCGGCAAAGAAGGCGGTCCACATCACGCCGTTGACCGGCATCTGATAGTTTCGCGGCCAGCTCATCATCGGATAGCGGTCTTCCTGACGATGCTCGCTGGACGCATAGTCATACCGCTGCTGCATGACGTGGACGGCGTCGGCGGCGTCAAAGGCCGCAAGGTTCAGCCCCACCGCCTCGAACACCCAGCCGGGCGCGCCATCGCCGCCGCTCATCCGGCTCCAGACGTCCTGGTGGAAGTCGATGAAGACCGCCAGACCATGGTCATTGGCCTTGGTGCAGACGGCGGTCAGATAATCCAGATAGGCCTCGTCATACTGGCCCTGCCCCGCGTGCTCGACCGCCTCCCAGGTGGTCAGCAGTCGCAGGACGTTGAAGCCCCAGCCCTTGATCCGCGACAGGTGTTCATCCGCCTGATCCAGCGGGAAAGGACGCCCCACGAAGCTGACGTCGCGGTGGTTCGAAAAATCACGCGGCGGGTTCAGCCCGTCGTGGCCGAACGGCATCTTGGTGTCCCCGCCCAGATTGACCCCGCGCAGGATGGCGTGCCGCCCCTGGGCATCGACAAACCGGGGTCCATCGATGTCAAACATCAGTTGCTGCATTCGCCCTATCGACCTCACGAAAAACTCGTTATACAGTTGGACAATAAGAATACGACTGGGCGCAAGTCCAGCCAAAAAACCTAGGGCTTGGAGAGGGATGGCATGGCGGGGAATATCCCAGTGACGGCGCCCGTGCGCATTTCGGCGGGTCGCAAGCTGGCGATCGGCGTCGGAGATTTCGGCTGCAATCTGTATTGGCAGATGACGCAGCTCTACCTGTTGTTCTTCTATACCGACGTCATCGGCCTACCTGCCCAGACCGCTGGCCTGATCTATATGATCGCCCTGATCTGGGATGCGGCGATGGACCCGGTCGTGGGCCTGATTGCTGACCGCACGCGCAGCCGCTGGGGTCGTTATCGCCCCTATCTGATGTTCGGCGGCCCCCTGCTGGCCCCGGCCTTCGTGGTCCTGTTCGTGGGCCCCACGGCCCAGGCGTTCGGCGCCGTCGCCTTCGCCCTGGTCAGCCAGCTTGCGTTCCGCAGCCTTTATGCCGTGGTCGCCATTCCTTATGCCTCCCTGTTTGCACGTGTCACGACCGACAGCGCCCAGCGCGGCGACCTGACGGGCTTCCGCATGGTCTGCGGCGCCCTGGCCGCCATCATCGTCGCCGCCCTGACCCTTCCCTTGGCCGCTGCTCTGGGCGGCGGGGCGGAAAGCCGCACCGGTTGGATCATTCTGGGCGCCGCCTATGGCGTGGTCGCCACCCTGTGCCTGCTGCTGACGGTCTGGGGCAGCCGGGGTCTGGATACGGCCCACGACGCCCCCGCCCCGCGTCGTCCGTTCGCAGAGGCCATGCGCAGTCTGGCCTCCAACCGCGCCCTGCATCTGCTGCTGGGGGCCATTGTGATCAGTTCGTTCTCGACCACAATGTTCTCCAAGAACCTGCTGTATTATTTCAAATATGTCGTAGGAGACGCCAGTTTGGGCAGCGCTGGTCTGGGGATCATGGCCCTGACCATCGTGCTCACCACGCCCCTGTGGGCGGTGGCGCTGCGGCTGATCGGAAAGCGCAACACATGGCTGGTCGGCGCCGTGCCGACCGTCGCGGGTCTGGTCTTCTGGCATCTGATCGACGGCCAGTCCGTGCCGATGCTGTTTTCGGCCCTTGTCCTGCAGGCCATCGGCGCCGCCGCCTATGTCGTCTGCTTCTGGTCCATGCTGCCGGACACAGTCGAATATGGCGAATGGCGCAGCGGCGTTCGCACTGAGTCGCTGGTCTTCGGCCTTACCGTTCTGGGTCAGAAGGTGGCCCTGGGTCTGGGCGCGGGCGCCTTGGGCATGGCCCTGACCCACATCGGCTATGTGCCGAACATCGTGCAGAGCGCCCAGACCCTGGCCGACATCAAGACCCTGATGTTCTGGCCGCCACTGATCGGCACCCTGATCGCGGCCAGCCTGATCTGGTTCTACCCGATCAACCGTACGGCTCACGCCCGGATGGTCGAAGACATCGCCGCCCGGCAGTCGGGCGACACAGCCACGCCTTCAAACCCAGTCTGACGGTTCACATGAAGCTTCGCACCCATCTGGCCGCAGCCAGCGCACTGGCGGTCCTCGCTGTCGCCTGCGCGGCGAACGCTCAGGCCCCAGCCGCTCAGGCCCCAGCCGCTCCCGCCCAAACCGCAGCCGCCGTCGATCCGGCCTGCAGCGCCCTGACGGGCCTGCGTCTGGCCCACACCCGCATCGACGCCGCCGTAGCGGTCAAGGCTGGAGATCGCCAGCCGATCGACGCCTTCGGCCTGCCTGCCCTGCCCGCCGAGAACGCCTATTGCCGCGTCTCCCTGACCCTGACGCCGGTTGCAGGCTCCGAGATCCATTCCGAGGTCTGGCTGCCCGCAGCGGGCGGATGGAACGGCAAGTTCGCGGCCATGGGCAATGCGGGCTTTGGCGGTTCGCTGGGCCCGCCCCGACTGGCCATGCGCCAGACCATCGCGCGCGGCTATGCCGTCGCGGCCACCGACATGGGCCACACCGAACCGGGCGCAGACGGCAAGGACGCCTCATGGGCGCTGAACCAGCCCGAGAAGATCATCGACTTCGGCCACCGCGCCAACCACGTCACCGCCGTCGCCGCCAAGGCCGTGATCGCGGCCTATTACGGCCATGCGCCTGTGCGGTCCTATTTCCAGGGCTGTTCGGACGGCGGGCGTGAAGCCCTGATGGCGGCGCAACGCTATCCCGACGACTTCGACGGCATCGTCGCGGGCGCGCCGGGCGCAGCCTGGACCCATCTGATGACCACCTTCGCCTGGTCCTGGAAGATGTCGCACCAGAACCCGGACAGCCGTCTGAAGTCCGCCAATCTGGCCCGCATCCAGTCCGCCGCCCTCGCCGCCTGCGACGAACTGGACGGCGTCAAGGACGGGGTGATCGAAGACCCGCGCATCTGCCGCTTCGATCCGGCGACCGTCCTGTGCAGCAATGACGCCAGCGAAGGCTGCCTGACCCCCGCGCAGTTGGAGGGGCTAAAGGGCCTGTACGGCGGCCCGCGTCGCGGCGTCACCGGCGCCTCCCTCTATCCGGGCTTTGCACCGGGCGGCGAGGCCCAGCGTTCAGGATGGGATCTGTGGATCACGGGCGACGAGGCCCAGCACCCTGATTTCGCCCGCTCCTTCTTCGCCAACTTCGTGTTCAATCAGGCCGACTGGCAACTGAGCCAGTTCGACTTCGACAAGGATTTCGACACTGTGCGCGAACGGATGGCGCACGTCACCGATTCCGACCACCCGGACATGAGCGCCTTCAAGGCCTCGGGCGGCAAGCTTTTGATGTACCACGGCTGGAACGACGCAGCCCTGCCCGCCGAAGGCACCATCCAGTATTTCGAGAATGTCCGCGAAACCATGGGCGAGGCCCAGACGGACGCCTTCGCCCGCCTGTTCATGGTGCCCGCCATGGGCCACTGCTTCAGCGGCCCCGGACCTAACACCTTCGATAGTCTGGGCGTGCTGGACGCCTGGGTCGAGGGCGGGCCTGCGCCGGACCGGATCGTCGCCAGCAAATACACAAATGATCTGGCGCAGTTGCTGAACATGCCGACCGGCCGCGCCCTCAGCACCCGCCCGCTGTGCGCCTATCCGGCCGTGGCGCGCTGGAAGGGAGAAGGCGCGACCAATGACGAGGCGAACTTCGAATGCGTCGTTCCGCCTCCCCCGACGACGAAAAGCTGAAAACAGGGGCTGGAAGCCAGATGGAGTTGAACATGCAGAGTCGCGTTCGGGGCTCCACCCAGCCCCCTCTTCTGACACACACCATCGGGGCCGCCCTCAGTCAGGCGGCCTTGAACTGGGGCGATCACGAAGCCGTCGTCTGCACGGCGCAGAATGTCCGCCTGACATGGCGCGAACTGGACCGGCGGGTCGAGGATTTCGCCGCCGGGCTTCTGGCCTCTGGCTTGCGCCCCGGCGACCGCATCGGCATCTGGTCGCTGAACCGGGTCGAATGGATCATCACCCAGTTCGCCGCCGCCAAGGCCGGACTGATCCTGACCACCATCAACCCGGCCTATCGTCTGGATGAGCTGGAATATGCGCTGAAAAAGGTCGGGTGCCGCGCCCTGATCCTGTCGCCCCCGTTCAAGACCAGCGACTATCCCGCCCTGATCCGCACTCTGGCCCCAGAACTGGACGCACCCGCGCCTCTGGGCTTGAACGCACGCCGCCTGCCCGACCTGAAACTGGTCATCCAGATGGAGACGCCGACGCTGGCGGGGGCCACTGGCTTTGACGCCGTCGAGGCCCTGGGTCATGCGTCCGGCCTGAATGACCTGCGCGCGGTCGAGGCGGGCCTGACCTGTCACGATCCGATCAACATCCAGTTCACCAGCGGCACCACCGGGCGGCCCAAGGGTGTGACCCTGAGCCACCACAACATCCTGAACAACGGCTATCTGGCCGGGGCGGCGATGGCCCTGACGCCGGATGACCGCATCTGCACGCCGGTGCCGCTGTATCACTGCTTCGGCATGGTGCTCAGCGTCATGGCGGCCCTGTCGCACGGCGCGGCCATGGTCTTCCCCGGCGAGGGTTTCGATGCCCTGGCGACGCTGGAGGCCGCCGCTGCGGAACGCTGCACGGCCCTGTACGGGGTGCCGACTATGTTCATCGCCGAACTGGAGCATCCCCGTTTCGCCGAGTTCGACCTGACGCGGCTGCGCACCGGCATCATGGCCGGATCGCCCTGCCCCATAGAGGTGATGCGGAAGGTCATCGACCGGATGCATATGCGCGACATCACCATCGGCTATGGCATGACCGAAACCAGCCCGCTCAGCTTCCAGAGCGGCGGTGATGATCCGCTGGAGCGGCGCGTATCCACCGTGGGCCGCATCCACCCCCACGTCGAATGCAAGATCATCGACGCGGATGGCGCCATCCTGCCCTGGGGCCAGCCAGGCGAACTGTGCACGCGCGGCTATTCGGTCATGATCGGCTATTGGAACGACCCGGAACAGACCGCCGCCTCTGTCGACGCCGAAGGCTGGATGCACAGCGGCGACCTGGCCACCTTTGATGAGGAAGGCTACTGCCAGATCGTTGGGCGGTTGAAGGACATGATTATTCGCGGGGGCGAAAACCTCTACCCGCGCGAGATCGAGGAATACCTGTACCGCCATCCCAAGATTCAGGATGTTCAGGTCTTCGGCGTGCCGGACGACCGCTACGGCGAACAGGTCTGTGCCTGGGTCCGTCTGGTCGATGGCGAGACGATGGAGCGTGAGGAGTTGCTCGACTTCTGCCGGGGCGAAATCGCCCACCAGAAGCTGCCCCACCATGTCCGCTTCGTCACCGAATTCCCCCTGACCGTCACGGGCAAGATCCAGAAGTTCGTCATGCGCGACATGATGGTCGAGGAACTGAAAGCCGCCGCTGGCTAGGTTCAATCGATATTCAGCCCCCAACCGTCATTCCGGGGCGTCCGCAGGGCGAACCCGGAACCCAGGAGGCTGGCATCTGGCATCGAATGCATCCAGCGGTGTGACTGTAACCCTGGGTTCCGGGTTCTTCGCTTCGCTCAGCCCCGGAATGACGATCTAAGATTTCGAGCGGCTGAATGTCGATTGGCCCTAGGTCTTGGCGAACGCGACCATCACCGTCCGATAAGGGAAGGCGACCTCTGGCGTCTGAAGCTCAGGTGTGCGGGCGATCAGGTCGCGCACGTCCTGTTCCGCCTTCTGCTGCTGCTCAGGCGGCAGGGCGGCGATGAAGCTGACCGACAGGGTGCGAGCGACCACCACCTGATCCGCCGGTCCGACGTGGCTGTTGACCGCATGGCGCTCGTCCAGTTCGCGGAAACCCTCTGCGGGGAAGACCTTGCGCCATTCGCCGGTGCGATAGCGGGGCGTGTCGGCGTTCAGAGCGTCGGTGATGTCCGACAGGGCGGACACCCAAGGCACGGTCTCATCGCGCACATTCCAGATCAGGCCCAGCACCCCGCCGGGCTTCAGAACCCGACGCATTTCCGCCAGCGCCTCCCTGGTCGCGAACCAGTGGAAGGCCTGCGCACAAACGACGGCATCGACCGAGGCGTCCGGCAAGGGAATGCTGTCCGCCGCCCCGGCCAGAACCTCGACGTCGGGATTGGCCTGCGCCAGTTGCTCGCGCATCGCCGCGACCGGCTCCAGCGCAATCAGGTCCGCGCCGCTGTCACGCAGCAGCGGCAGGAACTTGCCCGTGCCTGAGCCGACATCCAGCACTCGCCTGCCCGGCGCCAGCCCGACCACGTCCCGCAGCCATTCGGACGCCTCGGGCGGATAGCCGGGCCGCCCGCGCACATAGGTCTGCGCCCCCACGGCATAACCCTTGGTCGCGCTGTCGTGGACGGTCATGGCTGCACCCTTCATCGCCGTTTCAAAACCAGAACACCCCGCCGGGGCATTCGTTCGCAGGCGGGCAGGCCGTCAGCCGGTGAAGGCTTCCTTATGCACACCCGGATCGGTGATGCGCCCGTCCTCCATCCGCACCACGCGGTCGGCATAGACCTCAAGACGCGGATCGTGGCTGACGCAGATCACGCCGACGCCATCCTCCAGCGCCGTGGTCCGCAGCATTTCCGCCACCTGACGGCCATTGGTCGAATCCAGCGCCGAGGTCGGTTCATCGGCGAAGATCAGTTGCGGACGCTTGGCCAAGGCTCGAGCAATGGCGACCCGCTGGCGTTCACCGCCAGACATGGAATCCGGGCGGTTCTTCAGCCTATGCCCCAGCCCGACAGCCTCCAGCG
>NZ_JABAZW010000096.1:36081-37431 GCF_018608325.1 Brevundimonas sp.
CGCGCAGCGCGTTGTTGACGCCGGCCATGCGCGTGCTGACCTGCTCCATCGCCGTCAGGGCGGGCAGCAGGTGGAACCCCTGAAAGATGAAGCCGAAGGATTCCAGCCGCATGGCGTCGGCTTCCGCCTTGCCCATGCGGGTGATGTCCTTGCCCAGCACCTCGACCCGGCCCGTGTCGGGCGTCAGCAGGCCCGAGATGATGGCCAGCAGGGTCGACTTGCCCGAACCCGACGGGCCGGAGACCATGACGAACTCACCCCGCTCGACGGCGAAGTCGGTCGGGTTCAGGGCGATCACCCGCCCGCCGCCGGTCTGATAGGACTTGCCCACCCCGGCTGCGTTCAGAAGGGGCTCGCGCCTCATGCGCCAACACCCGTCGCCAGAACCCGCTGGACGCGCGCGGTCAGGGCCTGCGCCCTGGCCTGCGCCAAGGCACGCTGCGCCGTCTCGACCGCCAGCGCGGCGTCAGCCATGGCCACACCGTCGATGACGCCTTCGCGATGGCGACGCTCTGCGGCCTGAAGGGCGGTGCGTGCGCTGCGGTCGGCAAGGGTCGCCTGACTGACGGCGGCGGCGGCGTCCGCCTCACGCCGCACGGACAGTTGCATGTCCTGCCAGCCCTCGACCACGGCCTTGCGCCAGGCGATCTCGGCCTGATCCCCCTCGGACGAGGCGGAGGCGATGCGCGCGTCGGCGGCGCCGCCATCGACCACGGCCTGCGTCACCGTGCCTGCCAACGCCCAGGCCAGCGTCTTGACGTCCAGCAGTGTGGCTATGGCCGGATCGGGCGCGCCAAGGGCGGCGATGATCTGGAACTGAGGCCGTTCAGCCGCCACTGCGGCGGCGCCGCTGTCGCTGCTCCGGGCGGCGGCGCGGCGGGCGTCCGCCGCCTGCAGACGCAGCAAGGCGGCCTGAACCTCGGGCCTGTGATCCACGGCGTCGGACGATAGACCATCCGTTCCCGCCGACAGACGCGGCAGGTCCGCAGACGCCAGCTCCAGCCCGCGCACACCGCCCAACAGGGCCTCAAGCCGCAAGGTCTGGGCGATCACTTCGGTGCGGGCTTCACGCCCCACAGCCTCGGCCTCGGCGCGCACGACCTCGGCCTCCAGCACATCCCCGTTCGAGGCCGCGCCGTTCTGAACCCGCACACGCATCAGATCGACCCGTCGTGCGGCGGCGCTCAAGGCGCGTTGAGCCGAGGCCTCGGACTGCTGGGCCTCACGCAGGGCGACATAGGCGGTGACGGTCTGGGCGGCGATCAGGCGGCGCGCCTGGATAGTGTCGGCAGCAGCAGCAGCGGCGTCTGCATCGGCTGCCGTCCGCATCTGGCGGATACGGCCCCACAG
>NZ_JABAZW010000096.1:37441-39021 GCF_018608325.1 Brevundimonas sp.
GGTGCCGCCAGCCGCCCCGGCCACCCCGACCTCGATGCGCGGCGTGCGCGTGGACCGGGCCAGAGCCACAGCCGCCTGCGCCTGTTCCGCACGGGCCAGCGCCGCCTTGACGTCCAGATTGCCCAGGTCCGCGCGTGACAGCAGATCACGCAGGATCGGATCGCCGAAATCCTCACTCCAGACCGTCTCCTGCGGCGGCGTCAGACGCAGGGCCGACGGACGTTCCTTGGGTACAGGCGTGGCGCAGGCGCCCAGTCCGACAAGAACCGCCGCCAGGGCCGCGGCCGGAGCCGTGATGGTCAGGCCCTGTCTCACGGCGCGATCCGCACCAGAACGCGCTGGCCCAGACGCAGGCCCGTCTGGCCGCCGTGCTGGGCGTCCGTCGGCTCCAGGATCACCACGATGCTGCGGGTGTCGGACGGCGCGGTCGGGTCGCCAACGATCTGGTTGGGACCGAACATCTCCGACACCCGGACCAGACGGGCCTTGAAGGTGCGCGAGGTGTCGGTTTCCAGACTGACGGTCGCGGTCATGCCGGGCTTCAGCTTGTCTGCGAATTCCTCATCCACCTCGGCGCGGACGATCCGCTTGCCCGCCGGCTCCAGCATGAACAGCGGCGATCCGGCGGTCACCGATCCGCCTTCGCTGGCCCAGCGGCGGACGATGCGGCCGGCGACAGGGGCCGTCACGCTGCGGGTGTCGACCGCATAGGCGTTTAGCTGGCCGCGCGCACGGGCGGTCTCAACGGCGCGCTGGGCGGACGTCAGTTCGTCGCGCGCCTGACGGGCGGCGTCGCGGGCGAGGTCGGCGTCCTGACGCGAACCGGCGTCGGCGTCGGCCAGTCGGCGCAGACGGGCGGCCTCGGCGTCCAGACGGGGGACGGCGGCGCTGGCGGCGGAGACGCGGGCCTCGATCTCGGCGACCTCGGCTTCGGAAGACTTCAACGTCAGACGCGCCAGACGGTCGTCCAGCCCCGCCAGAACCGCACCCGCTGCGACCTGATCGCCCTCGTTCACACGCAGCGACCGGACCACGCCGTCATAGGGGGCCGCGATCGTCACCAGCCCCGGTTCGGCGTCGATAACCCCACGCGCCACGGCGGCGGGCGGCACGGTCTCGACCGGCTCGACCTTCTTGGGATCGCCCCCCTTGCAGGCGGCAACGGCCAGAACACAGGCCAACAGAGAAATGTGCAGTTTCATAGCAGCAAGCTCGCGGGATCGGCCTTGCCCACACGTCGCAGCGCCCAGGCGCCGGATCCCAGGGCTACCAGGATGATGAGGATGCCAGCGCCCGCCATCATGGGCAGGGACAGCACGATGGGAACGCCCTGCGTCCGCGCCACGGCGGCCAGCAACAGGGTCATGACACCCGCCGCCGCCAGACCGGCGACGCCCACCCAGGCGCTCTGTTCCAGCACGATGGCGCGCAGCGACCCCATGGAAAAACCAAGGGCGCGCAGGGCCGCATATTCGCGGATCGAGCCCACCACGGCGGCGGTCAGGGTCTGGCTGGTGATGATGACGGCGACGGCGACGGCGACGATGCTGCCGAAGATGAAGGCCACGCCCGCCCCGGAT
>NZ_JABAZW010000125.1:0-935 GCF_018608325.1 Brevundimonas sp.
CTGCAGGCCAAGGCCAGCATCCATGTCTTCGCCGACTATGATGTGGATGGCGCCTCCAGCGCCGCCCTGCTGGTGCGCTGGTTCCGAGCGGTGGGCGCCGAACTGCCCATCTATGTCCCGGACCGGATCAAGGAAGGCTATGGCCCTAGTGCTGCGGCCTTCGACACCCTGAAAGCGTCCGGCGCTGATCTGGTGGTCACGGTCGACTGCGGCGCGGCGGCGAACGAGGCCCTGGCCCATGCCGACAGCATCGGCCTGAATGTCGTGGTCATCGACCACCACCTGATGCGCCATGAACCGCCCAAGGCCTTAGCCGTCGTCAATCCGAACCGACCGGGCTGCAACTCGGGGCAGGGGAATCTGGCCGCGGCGGGCGTGGTCTTCGTCCTGCTGGCCGCTTTGAACCGAGAGGGACGCAAGCGCGGCCTGTTCGTTGATCGCCCTGAGCCCGACATTCGCCAGTGGCTGGATCTGGCGGCGCTGGGCGCCATCTGCGACGTGACCGGCCTGACCGGCTTCAACCGCGCCCTGACGGGTCTGGGCCTGAAGGTCATGAGCGACTGGAAGAATCCCGGCCTGCGCGCCCTGTTGGCCGCTGCGGGCGCCGAACAAGGGCCGGCCAAGAGCAATCACGCAGGCTTCATCCTGGGACCACGCATTAATGCGGGCGGACGCATCGGCCGATCCGATCTGGGCGCGCGACTGTTGTCCACAGATGACCCCACCGAAGCCGAGAAACTGGCCATCGAACTGGACGCCCTGAACCTGTCGCGCCGCGACGTGGAGAAGGCCGTCACCGATTCCGCTGTGCGCAAGGTCGAGGCGACCGGCGTCCATGCCGACGATTCGGCAGTCGTCATTGTGGCGGGCGACGATTGGCACCCCGGCGTGGTCGGCATCGTCGCTGGCCGCCTGCGTGAACGCTGGCGCAAGCC
>NZ_JABAZW010000125.1:945-6530 GCF_018608325.1 Brevundimonas sp.
AGCCCGTGATCGTCGTCGGCGTCGATCCTGTGACCGGGTTGGGCAAGGGCTCAGGCCGTTCGCAGCCGGGTATGAACCTGGGCCGGGCCATTCAGGCCGCGTGGGAGGAGGGCATCCTTCTGGCGGGCGGCGGTCACGCCATGGCGGCGGGCCTGACGGTCGACAGCGCGCGGCTGGGCGAACTGACTACCTTCCTCAACGATCGGCTGGCCAATGAACGGATCGAGGCCGTGGCTCAGGATTGGCTGGAGATTGACGCCCTGATCGAACCGGCGGGCGCCACGCGGGCCCTGTTCGAATCATTTGAGCAGTTGGCGCCCTTCGGTCCCGCCAACCCCGAGCCGGTTTTCGCCCTGACCGGTGTGCAGGCGCGTGAACCGGTGCAGATGAATGGCGGCCATGTGCGTTGCCGACTGGTCGGACCGGACGGCGGATCTGTCCGCGCCATCGCCTGGCGCTGCGCCGACCTGCCGGGCGGGCAGGCGCTGTTGTCGGGGCAGGGGGGCTTGAGCATTGTTGGGCGTCTGAAAGCTGACGACTGGAATGGACGCCGTGGGGTTCAGTTCGAGATCGAGGACGTGTCCGATCCGCGCATGATCCAGGGCTAAGCCTCGGAAACCGCTGGCTTCGAAAAAACTGGAAAACATGCTTGCGCCATCCGGAAGGCGCGGCTATATCGCCCGCTCTCCCGCGCAGCGGTCCCTTCGTCTATCGGTTAGGACGTCAGGTTTTCAACCTGAAAAGAGGGGTTCGACTCCCCTAGGGACTGCCACGCGGGCGGTTTCAGTTGCGCCTCCAGGCCGCTGTATTTCCCCGGAAATCCTCGTCTAAGCACAACGGTTGCGCGTATTCCGTGTGCGGCCACACGGATTAGACGCATTTTCGGCTTTTCAAAGATTCGCGGAACAGTGTTAAATGGCCGCGAACCCGTAATGAGGAACGGGCGGGGGCTAATATCTTGTCTGAATACCCAGTGATGGAAACGGCGGAGACCGTTCGTGTCGTCGGGCGCGTAAAATGGTTTGATCCCACGAAGGGCTACGGCTTCATCGTGCCGGACGATCCGACGCTGACCGAACTGCGCGACGTGCTTCTTCATGTCAGCAGCCTGCGAGATAGCGGTCGCGAAAGCGCCGATGAGGGCGCGCCGATCACATGCGATTGCGTCAAACGGCTGAAAGGCTGGCAGGCTGTCGAGGTTCACCACCTTGGCGAGGGTGCGCCAGTCGCGACCGTCCGAAGGCCTGCGCCTGCAGCCGTTGCTGATTCTGTCGCACCAAGCGGCGGGTCGCTGGAGCCTGCGGTCGTCAAATGGTTCAATCGCACCAAGGGGTACGGATTCGTCGTGCGCAACGGCGAGGCGGGCGATATCTTCGTCCATATCGAAACCCTGCGTCGCTGCGGTCTGGACGAACTGGTTCCCGGCGACACGGTTCAGGTGCGATTCGCCGACGGCCCCAAGGGGCTGGTGGTCGCGGATATCAGAACGGGCGGCTGATTCGATCGCCCCTTGGGAGGGCGCATGATCGGCGCGACGAGACGTTTCCTGCTTACCGGCGTTCTGGCGCTGGGCCTGATGGGCTGTGCCGCCAAAGGACCCGCAGGGCCGAATGGCGAACCGACCGAGAAGCTGTCCATCATCACGGCCAGCGGTGAGCACCAGTTCTGGGTCGAGATCGCGAACGATGAGCCCAAGCGCCAACGTGGCCTGATGTTCCGCCCTCCGCTTGAGGATGATCGCGGCATGCTGTTCGAATGGCCGGGCGAACCGGCGCGCGAACAGAGCTTCTGGATGCGCAATACGCCCAGCTCGCTGGACATCATCTATATTGATCCACAGGGGAAAATTGTCTCGATCGCGGCTCACGCCACGCCGTTCTCGGAGGCGCCGATCCCGTCAAACGGGCCTGCGAACGGGGTGTTGGAGTTGCGGGCGGGCCGTGCGGACGAAATCGGCGCCAAGCCGGGCGACAAGGTTGTGCATTCTTATTTCAAACCCTGATTGCGGATCACGTCGCGAAGTGCCAATAGAGCGCTCCGTTCGGTCCGGGGTGTAGCGCAGCCTGGTAGCGCATCTGGTTTGGGACCAGAGGGTCGGAGGTTCGAATCCTCTCGCCCCGACCAACGGAAGGCCGCTGGATTATCCATCCAGCGCGCGTTATGGCAGGGTCGTAAGACCCGCCTTTGCTGAGGATTTCTCCATGCTCGCTCGCATCTATCGCCCTGCCAAGACCGCAATGCAGTCCGGCAAGGCCAAGAGCCGCGACTGGCGTCTGGACTTCGAGCCCGCCTCGGCCCGCACGATCGACCCGCTGATGGGCTGGACCAGCTCCAGCGACATGAAGGGCCAGGTGCGCCTCAGCTTCGATTCGAAAGAAGAGGCTGTTGCCTACGCCGAACGTCACGGCATCCCGTTCCGCCTGCAAGAGCCGAACGAAGCGCCGTTGATCATCAAGGCCTACGCCGACAACTTTGCGACCAACCGTAAGCAGTCCTGGACGCACTAGCCGCCCAGGCTGCGCGTCAGGCGCCCTTAGCTCAACCGGATAGAGCACCCGCCTTCTAAGCGGACGGTTGCAGGTTCGAGTCCTGCAGGGCGCGCCACGGTTTTTGTCGGTTTCAGAGCAAAGTCGGCCGTATGCTTCCAGTCGCGGCGGCTATCCGCCAAGGGCGGTTAGCGGGGATCGGCAAGAGTGCTGGTGAGTTCAGTCCAAGGTGCAGGCGCGATAACTTGATCGCCACCGCCATGGGGCGAAATTTTCTACGTGCTCCGACCATGAGCTTCAGCGCAAGAGGCGCGACAAATCTACACAATAGCGATTTCAGAAATACCGCATTGGGGCGCCAGGGCGCTTCAACTGCTCATGATTCGCGCCTTGTATAGGGATAGAGCGCCTGCCGAGGAAAATAACATCGGTATATAATCGTATAGCTAGTAAAAATACTCAGTATTATCGAAGCTTGGCGGTATGTGGCGGCGATGTGAATTAATCACTCAACGCAGAAATGGCTATTTTACTTGTTACGGCCAAGCTTGACATGGCCTTCTGTGTAATCTCACCTTGATAAGACACATTTGCGTCGCACTTGTTCGCAGGAGTGCCGCATTTGTCATTACATTGTTTTGCGAGGGGCTATGACGTACACCACGAGAACTCTGCTACTTGCGGCAGCGGCGACTACAGTGCTGTTTGGTGCAGGGGCAGGTAACGCTCAGGCTCAAAATACACCGGCGCCGACTGGCGAGCTTTACTATATGGCGGACGGCAGCCGCACTGCCGACTATACGGCAGCCATTGAATCCTGGCGTGCAGACGCACAATTCTCAGTGGACTACTCCAAACGCTACCTGGGCCTGGAACATGCCTATGCGCGTGGCCTGAGCGGCAAGGGCCAGACGATTGGCATCAACGATGCCGGGATCTACATGAATCACCCGCTGTTCCAGACTGCGGGGAAGATCACTGGGCTGCATACTGAAGTTCCGTCCAACTACGGCAACGACGGCGCCATCAACCCGCGGCGCCCGTGGGAAGGGCATGGAACTCACGTCGCCGGCACCGCTGCAGGGAACCGGACAACCGATGGCCTTATGTTCGGCAACGCGTATGGCGCCAATATTTATGCCGCCACCGCCAACTTCTCGGCAGGTGACTTCCTCTGGTGGCGTGACGCCATCATCGACGGAAAATACATTCAGACGTCGTATGACAACATCATCGACCTGGCTGAAACCGGCAAGGTGCGCATCATCAACAACAGCTGGGGATCGGCGACCAGCATCCGTTTCGATGCATCTCTCCAAACCGTCCTGGCGGGGCTCGGTGACGACTACGAGGACTTCTTCGACCCGATTCTGAAGAACGACGTCCTGGTCGTGTTCTCGGCTGGCAATGGCGGCGGCGTCCACGCCGGTGCGACGGCTGTCGTGCCCTTGTCCGTTCCGGAACTGAGGTCCAACTGGCTTTCAGTCGTCAACTACAACGAAGACCTGCTGCCGGACGCTTCGTCCAGCCTGTGCGGCCGTACGGCGACGTGGTGCGTCGCGGGCCCCGGCGCGGATATCATCTCGTCGGTGCCGGGGTACGAGTACAATATTCCCGCTCTTCTGGCGGCCTTCCCCGTCGCTTCCTTCTCCACTCTCTATAACGCACGCACGGTCGCTCAACTGAATACGGCTGCTCAGAATCGCGTTCTGACCGCCCTGAACAATTACCTTAACCAGAAGGCGCTCGCGGCGCGCCTGGGACAACCGTTCGACGAGCAGGCGGCGCGTAAGCGGGTGGTGGACGAACTGGTGGCGGTGACTTTCGTCGCCGGCGCCCTGATCAATACACCAGACGGCGTGACCTCGCTGATGGGGAATATTCTTACGAACGCCAATAACGTGGCCTTGCTGAGCGAAGATTTCTCTCGCGACGTTCTGACCAAGGCTAACGACGAGTTCCTTCGCCGGTTGGAGACGTTCGTCAACTTCACGGGGCCGGGGTACGAAGCCTATACGGGCACGTCGATGGCGGCGCCGAACATCTCGGGTTTCGCCGCAGTGCTCATGGAAGCCTTCCCCGAGTATAATACGGCGCTGATCTCCGACATTCTGTTGTCGAGTTCGAAGGATCTGGGGACTCCCGGCGTGGATCTGCGCTCTGGCTGGGGTGCGCCACAGATGGACGTAGCGTTGGCTGGGCCGACGGCGCTTCGCGACGTTCGCGACGTGACCGTCAACGTCGGCACTGTCGACGTCTGGACCAACGACATCGGCGATGCGCGTGATCGGTATTCGGCTGAAGTCCTGGTGGATTTCCCCGATGACATCGGCGGTCTGGTCAAGAAGGGCGGCGGTGAACTCGTTCTAACGGGCAACATCGATTACACTGGCGTGACGCGTGTCGAGGGCGGTCTGCTGACCGTCAACGGTGCGATCCTTCGCTCGGCCACAACGGTTGCGGATGTCGGCATCATCGGCGGCATCGGGACCCTGGCGAACCTGACGGCTGACAAGGGCGGCGTCGTGGCTCCCGGCAACGCCGCCAATCCGTTCGGCGCCCTGACGGTCACTGGCGACGCCACCTTCAACCCCGACTCGTTCCTGTGGGTTCGTTCGGCCGTCAACGGCACGGCCTATTCGAAGCTTCAGGTCGGCGGACAAGCTATCCTGAATGGCGGCAACGTCATTCTGAAGGCTGACCAAGGCACCTGGAACCTGCGCACACGCTTGAACATCGTCAACGCGACGGGTGGCGTAACGGGCAAGTTTGCTGGCTCGACCAGTGACCTGGGCTTCCTGAAGCCGACCCTGACCTACACGAACAATACCGTCGTGCTGACATTGACCCGTAACGATGTGCTGATCGCATCGGTCGGTAAGACGCCCAATGAGCGGGCGGTCGGCGGTGCGCTGGACGTGATGACGGCTCAGAACACCACGGGCAATCTGGCGCTGGAAAATGCGATCCTGGACGGCAGCGTGGCCAATGTGACGGCGGCGCTCAGCAGCCTGACCGGCGAGGTTCACGCCTCGCTCGGCGGTGTCGCGGTGTCGGACAGCCGTTATATCCGCGACGCCATGCTGCAACGCGGACGCG
>NZ_JABAZW010000116.1:0-816 GCF_018608325.1 Brevundimonas sp.
CCGGCGATCGCCTGAGCGGCGAACTTGGTCGAGCTGTCGTCAGCGGTGAAGGTGGCGCCGCGGTTGGCGCGCAGATTACCGACCGTGTCGATCGAGACGCGGTTCACACCGGCGCCGAGGCCGACGAAGGGCCGGACGCCCCAGGCCGAGGAGCCGAAGTCATAGATGACGTTGGCCATCAGGGTGGTAGACTCGATATCGCCTTCCGGCGAGTAGCAGCCGCCAGTCGCTGGCGTCAGGTTGCAGAGGCCCTGCGTGCCCGACGAGGCGCGAATGGTGCCGATGTCGCCCGAGCGATAGCCGCCTTCGAGTTCAACGCGCCAGTTGGGGTTGAAGCGATAGCCGAGGCGAGCGAACGCCGCCCAGCCCGGATTGACCTCATACTTCCAGGTCGCGCCGGTCGTCGACGATTCAGCCTTGATGTCGTGGTCGAATTTGTAGCCAGCATCGATTGCGCCGTACCAGCCATTGGGTTCAGCCGAAGCGGCGCCGGCTGCAAGCAGCCCGACCGCGGCGACAGATGCGAGAAGTTTCAGCTTCATCTGCGTCCTCACTCAAGTAAAGAAAATGCCGAAGCCGCGCCCGGTGGCGCGACCTTCCCGAGCCGAACGAGGCCGCCGCAGAGCGGTTCCACGATTTTGCTAGGATTGTGACACTGCGGCGCCATTGCAACACAATGTCTGGCGGCGCCAACGCGAAGGAAAAGAGTGATGACGATACGGTTCGACGGGCAGGTGGCGATTGTAACGGGCGCGGGCGGCGGCCTGGGCCGGGAGCACGCCCTGGCGCTGGCGGCGCGCGGCGCCAAGGTCGTGG
>NZ_JABAZW010000116.1:826-6484 GCF_018608325.1 Brevundimonas sp.
GGCGGATCGGCGACGGCGGCCGAAGCCGTGGTCGCGGAAATCGAAGCCGCAGGCGGTGAAGCCATCGCCAACGCCGCTTCCGTCACCGACTTCGCCGCCGTTCAGGCCATGGTCGATCAGGCCGTCGCCAAATGGGGCCGTGTCGATATCCTGGTGAACAACGCCGGCGTGCTGCGCGACAAGTCCTTCGCCAAGATGGAGCTGGACGACTTCCGCTTCGTGCTCGACGTGCACCTGATGGGCGCGGTCAACTGCACCAAGGCGGTGTGGGAGATCATGCGCCAACAGAACTATGGCCGCATCGTCATGACCACCTCGTCGTCGGGCCTGTACGGCAACTTCGGCCAGTCGAACTATGGCGCGGCCAAGATGGCGCTGGTCGGCTTCATGCAGACCCTGGCGATCGAAGGCGGCAAGAACGACATCCGCGTCAACAGCCTGGCGCCGACGGCCCACACCCGCATGACCGAGGACCTGGGCGCCGCCCTGCCGCTGGAAGCGCTGGAGCCCTCGCTGGTCACGCCGGGCCTTCTGTATCTGGTCAGCCGCGACGCCCCGACCCGCGCCATCCTGGCCGCAGGCGCAGGCGGCTTCGAGCGCGCCTATGTCACCCTGACGCAAGGGGTTCACATCGCAGGCGCCGACGCCCCGGAACAGGTCGCCGCCCAGTTCGACGCCATCTCGAACCGCGATGGTGAGATCGTGCCGGAAATGGGCGCCGCCCAGGGCATGATCGAACTGACCAAGGCGCAGCAGGCTCACGGAGGCTGATAAGGGAACAGGCGCCTTGCGTTGACGCAACGTGAGGCGCCTAAACTCTGACCTGAGGAAAGAGGTCCATTCGGACCAGACAACAAACGGCCGGAACGGCCAACAAGTACGGGCGCCAAGCCCTGGGAGTGAATCATGCGCGAAGCCGTCATCGTCTCCACCGCCCGCACGCCGATCGGCCGGGCCTATCGCGGCGCCTTCAACGACACCCAGGCGCAGCAGCTGGGCGCCCATGCCGTCCGTCACGCCGTCCAGCGCGCGGGCGTTGATCCCGCGGAAATCGAAGACGTGGTTCTGGGCGCGGCCCTGCAGCAGGGATCGACCGGCACCAATGTCGCGCGCCAGATCGCCCTGGCCGCCGGCCTGCCCGCCTCGGTTCCGGGCATGAGCCTGGATCGCCAGTGCGCCTCGGGCCTGATGGGCATCGCCACGGCGGCCAAACAGGTCATCTTCGATCACCAGAAGATGGCGGTCGGCGGCGGACTTGAGTCCATTTCGCTGGTCCAGAACCAGCACATGAACCTGTACCGGATGAAGGATGAGGCGCTGCTGAAGCTGTCGCCGCACATCTATATGTCCATGCTGGAGACGGCCGAGGTCGTGTCGCGCCGTTATGGCATCTCACGCGACCGCCAGGACGAATACGCCCTGCAATCCCAGCAGCGCACCGCCCAGGCCCAGGCCGAAGGCCGTCTGGACGCCGAGATCGTGCCCATGACCACCACCATGCTGGTGATGGACAAGGCGACCGGCCAGACCTCGTCGAAAGAAGTCACCCTGTCCAAGGACGAGGGCAACCGCGCCGACACCACGCTGGAAGGCCTGAAGGGCCTGAAGCCCGTCTTCGGCGGCGGCGAGGAAATCCAGCAGGGCGAGTTCATCACCGCAGGCAACGCCAGCCAGCTGTCAGACGGCGCCTCGGCCTCGGTCATCATGGAGGCCGGTGAAGCGGTCCGTCGCAACCTGCAACCGCTCGGCGCCTATCGCGGCATGGCCGTCGCCGGATGCGAGCCGGACGAAATGGGCATCGGGCCAGTTTACGCCGTGCCGAAACTGCTGAAGCGCCACGGCCTGACCGTCGACGACATCGGCATCTGGGAGTTGAACGAAGCCTTCGCCTCGCAGGTTCTGTACTGCCAGGACACGCTGGGCATCCCCAATGACCGCCTGAACGTCTCGGGCGGCGCCATCTCCATCGGCCACCCCTACGGCATGTCCGGCGCCCGGATGACCGGCCACGTCCTGATCGAAGGCAAGCGTCGCGGCGCCAAATACGGCGTGGTCACCATGTGCATCGGCGGCGGCATGGGCGCGGCCGGTCTGTTCGAGATCTACTGAGAACGAACGAAAGCCGCGCCCACATCAAACGAAGCTCCGAAACGCCAGCGTTTCGGAGCGGCGCGGCCGGTCTGTTCGAAATCTACTGAGAACGATGGACTTAAATGGAGGGAGGCAATCCTCCCTCCGTCATCCTCGGGCTTGACCCGAGGATCAGATGCGGACCGGGCTGGGCGCGCCCCCCTGACGCAATGCGACGGAACACCCGGCCCTCGGGTCAAGCCCGACGGTGACGCAAATCAGATCTTCTCGCTGATCTTGATCGCCGCCTTGCAGCCGACCTTGATGACGCTGGACAGCAGGCGATAGGCGGGCGCTTCGCGGCTGCCGTGTTCGACGGCGTGGTCGTGGTGGGCCAGTTCTTCTTCGCGGAACTGGGTCAGTTCGGCAGCCAGAGCCGGATCGCGGTCGCCGATCTCGGCAATCTGGTCGGCGTAGTGTTTCTCGATGACGCTTTCGACCGCCTCGGTGCATGCGTGTGCGGCCTTCTCGCCCATCAGGGCGGTTCCCGCGCCAAGCGCCGAAGCCGCAATCCGCCACAGGGGCGTCATGACCGTGGGCCGCACCCGCCGTTCGTTCAGCAGGCGGTTGAAGCGGTCCAGATGCACCGCCTCCTGATCCTGCATTTCCGACAGGTCGCGAACCATGTCGCCATGCGACTTGCGGCCCTCGAACACAGCCTTCTGGGCGCGGTAGATCAGGACGGCGGCGTATTCACCCGCATGATCAACGCGAAGGATTTCATCCATCCGCGCCTTGTCGGCGCCGCGTCCGGGGCGCGGCAGGGGAATATGAGGGGCGGCTGAAGTCTCCGACATGGGATCAGGCCTTCTCGATACGGGGCGCGCGGGCGTCCTTGGGGCGTTTGGCGGCCAGCAGGCTGAACACCGCCAGAGCCGAAACGATCAACGCATTCCATCCCGCCATGGACAGACCCAGCCAGCTCCAGGCCACGTCGCCGCAGGAGATCACCGTGACCGACGGCCCCGTGCCCAGGGCCAGGGCGGTCAGGGCGTCCATGTCGATCGGACCGCCCGCCCCTGCCGAACAGGTCGCAGGCAGGGCCCACCAGCCATACTCGCCGCCCATATGGAAGATGGCGGTGACAGCGCCGGTCGCGAACACGGCGGCCAGCAGGAAGGAGGCGATGCGCGGCGTTCCGCGACGGCTGCCGCTGACGATGGTCCAGCCGGTGGCGAGGACCGCAATGGCCACGGCGCCCCAATAGACCTCACGCTGTTTGAGGCACAGGTTGCACGGAGCCAGATGCTCGAAATGCTCGAACGCATGGGCCGCGCCCAGCATGGCGAGCGACGCCGCCAGGGCGAAGGCGGTCCACCAACGGGTCAGAAGGCGATAGACGTCTGTCATGTTGAAGCGGTCTTACCCCGCTCCAGCGCCGCCGTCGATGTTACAGAAGTTTTAGAACCACGATCAGGGCGACCAGGGCCACGACACCGATCCCGGCCCACAGGGCCAGACGCTTTTCGACCTGAGCCAGCATGGCCGGACCCCAGGTTTTCAGGATCCAGGCTTCAAGGAAGAACCGCCCGCCGCGCGTCACCACCGAGGCGGCGATGAAGACAGGGAAGCTGAAGGCGGCCAGTCCCGAGGCGATGGTCACCAGCTTGTAAGGGATGGGCGTCAGCCCCTTGATCAGGATGACCCACAGGCCCCACTGCTCGAACCAGGCGCGGAACTGGGCCAGACCGTCGGAATGGCCGAGGAAGCGCATGATCGCCAGCCCCACGTCGGTCAGATAGAAGCCGATGGCGTAGCCCAGAATACCACCCAGCACCGAAGCGACCGTGCAGACGGCGGCGTAGAAATAGGCCTTCTCCGGCTTGGCCAGGATCATCGGCGCCAGCATCACGTCCGGCGGAATGGGGAAGAACGAGCTTTCAGCGAAGGATACGACCGCGAGCGCGGGCGTCGCATGGCGGTGGCGCGCCAGATTGAAGACGCCGTCGTAGAGCTTGCGGAGCATGGTGTTTCCCAAAGAACGTCGCCGAAGACGTTCACAGGGGTCGATACACGGGCAAAGGCCGCACGTCATCCACGACGCTCTGTCGCAGAGGCAAGAGCATCACGAGGGCGTGGCCTGCCTTGGCTCTGTCGCCGTCCGCGATTAGGTTCCGCGCCAATCGGCGGCCCCATTCGGTTAAGCCCGCCACAAAACATAATGCAGGAGACGCTCCATGCACGACATAACCCAGACCGAAGCGGACAAGCTCGATCAGGAGAACCCCCTCGGCGTCGATGGTTTCGAATTCGTCGAGTTCACCGGCCCCGAACCCAAGGCGATGATCTCGCGCCTTGAAATCATGGGCTTCACCCAGACGCACGTGAACCCAAAGACTGACGTGGTCCGACTGAAACAGGGCGACATCAGCTTCCTGGTGCATCGCTCGCCCAAGGGACAGGCTGAAGCCTTCACCAAGGATCACGGTCCGTCCGCCAACGGTATGGCCTTCCGCACCACCGACGCCAAGGCCGCCTATGAGGGCGCGCTGGAGCGGGGCGCCAAGGCGGCGCAGGGCGCCAACGGCGGCGCGCTGGGCGACGACTATCCCTATATTCTGGAAGGCATCGGCGGCAGCCTGCTGTACGTCATCGACCAGTATGGCGACGGCGCCAGCCTGTATGACGCCTGGGACGAGATCGAGGGCTGGGAAGAGGCTGAACGCAAGAACAGCGTCGGTCTGGAGATCCTGGACCACCTGACCCACAACGTGCGTCGCGGCGAGATGCGGACATGGTCCGGCTTCTACAACTCGATCTTCAACTTCGAGGAGCAGAAGTATTTCGACATCAAGGGCAAGGCGACCGGCCTGTTCTCGCAGGCCATGATCGCGCCCGACCGCGCCATCCGCATCCCGCTGAACGAAAGCCAGGACGAGAACTCCCAGATCGAGGAATTCATCCGTCGCTATAATGGCGAAGGCATCCAGCACATCGCCCTGACCACCGAGAACATCTTCGAGACGGTCGAGGCCATGCGTGAGCGCGGCGTGGACTTCCAGGACACGATCGAGACCTATTTCGAACTGATCGACAAACGCCTGCCCAATCACGGCGAGGACGTGGAGCGGATGCGCAAGAACCGCATCCTGATCGATGGTTCGGATGAAGAAGGCCTGCTGCTGCAGATTTTCACCCAGGACACCTTCGGCCCGATCTTCTTCGAGATCATCCAGCGCAAGGGCAATGAAGGCTTCGGCAACGGCAACTTCCAGGCCCTGTTCGATTCCATCGAACTGGACCAGATCCGCCGCGGCGTCATCAAGGTCGACGTCTGAATGCGGATGCGGCCGCCGACATGGCTGCCCTGGCTCGGCCCGGTCCTTGCGGCCGGCGCCGGAGCTCTGGCGGGCGAATACTGGCTGGGGGGCGGATTCTGGGTGGTGCTGTTCGCCGCCCTGATCTGCGGGTTCGCGCCGATCATCGGCTATCGCGTGTGGAAGCGGCTGCACCACCGTTCCTGAGGGGGAAGACTATGAAACGGATCATCACCACCGCCGCAGCCCTGGCGCTGCTGGCGGCCCCCCC
>NZ_JABAZW010000069.1 GCF_018608325.1 Brevundimonas sp.
CGTCTTCGCCACCCAGTGGACGACCGAGGCTGAAGACGTCGAGAACCTGTCCCTGCCGGACAATCAGGACGCCCTGATCGCCGCTGTCGCCGGCGCCAACCGCAAGACGGTCGTGGTTCTGGAGACCGGCGGCCCGGTGCTGATGCCCTGGCTGAACAAGACCCCGGCGGTCATTCAGGCCTGGTATCCCGGCCAGCGCGGCGGCGAGGCCATCGCCCGCATCCTGTTCGGAGACGTGAACCCGTCTGGCCGTCTGCCCATCACCTTCCCCGCCACAGGCGACCAGCCGCCGCGCCCGATCGTTCCGGGTCTGGCCGAACTGCAGGCCGTTGACGCAGCAGCCGCCGCCAATCCGGGCGCGCCGCAGGTCGAAGGCCTCAAGCCCTTCGTCGTTGAATACCCGGAAGGCGCCGATGTTGGTTACCGCTGGTACGCGCGTCAGGGCCTGAAGCCCCTGTTCTCGTTCGGCCACGGCCTCAGCTACACCAGCTTCGCCTACTCCAACCTGGCGACCTCGACCACCGACGGCCTGACCGTCAGCGTCGATGTGACCAACACTGGATCACGCGCAGGCGCCGAAGTTCCCCAGCTGTATGTCGCGCCTGAGAACGCCGCCAATCCGCGTCGTCTGGCGGCCTTCGCCAAGGTGACGCTGCAGCCGGGCGAGACGCGTCGGATCACCCTGCACGCCGAACCGCGCATCCTGGCCAACTACGACACGGCCCTGCCCGGCTGGCGCATCGCCGAGGGCGGCTACCGCGTCAGCGTGGCGCCCGACGCCGCCGACGCGGGCCTGCACGCCAACGTCCAACTTTCCGGGTCGACCATCAGACCTTGAACCCAAAGCCGCATAACAAACCGCGGCGCCACGAGGAGGGATAACGAAAATGAGGATTCACAAGAGGCCAATGTTGGCCGCCTTGCTAGCCAGTTCGGCGCTTGTCGCGCCGGCCTACGCCCAGACCGCAAGCCAGGACACGACCGAGGTCGGCGAGATCATCGTCACCGGCATCCGGGCGTCGCAGGCCAAGTCCATCGACATCAAGCGCAACGAAACTGCGCTGGTCGACGCCATCTCGGCTGAAGACATCGGCAAACTGCCCGACGTCACGGTCGCCGACGCCCTGCAACGCATTCCGGGCATCCAGGTGCAGCGCTCAGCAGGTGAAGGCTCGACCGTCAACATCCGCGGTCTGCCGCAGGTCGTGACCCTGCTGAACGGCGAACAGTATCTGGCGCCGGGCAACCTGGGCAGCGCCCAGCCGAACCTGAACGACGTGCCGTCTCAGTTGATGAACTCGATCGTCGTCTTCAAGTCACAGGACGTCCGCAACGCCCTGTCCGGCATCTCTGGCACCATCGATCTGCGCACGCGCCGTCCGATGGACTTCAAACACGGCGCCACCGTCTATACCGCCGCTGAATATCAGACCGGCGACCGCACGGGCGAGAGCGACTACCTGTTCAACGGCCTGCTGAACTGGCGCGGCGACCGCTTCGGCGCCATGCTGTCTGGCGTCGTCAGCAACTCAAACCTGGGCAACAACTACTCGGGCGTTTCGGGCGGTCTGTTCGGCAACAACGACTGGGGTGGTGACGCCAACAACTGGATTGCGCCGCACGGCTACGACTCCTTTGCACGTGTCGTCGAACGTGACCGTTACAGCCTGAACGGCTCCTTCCAGTATCAGATCGAAGACGGCATCCGACTGACGGGTGAAGTCTTCTATACGCACCAAAAAGAATACAATCGCGCGGCCGGTCTCAACATCTCAAACCGTTGGGATGGGGTGACCTGGACCACCCCTACGGCCTTCACAACGACAGGCGTGAACGGCAGCAACGGCAAGCCCTGGCTCAACGTCAGTGAATATGACCTCGACGTCTGGTGGACCAACTCCTTCACCGTCAACCGCGTCACCGAAAACGAGTCCACCAACTTCAATCTGGAACTGGACTACGACAAGGGCGGCCCGTTCACTTTCAAGGCTCGCGCCATCAAGGCTGACGCTTCACTGCTGAGCATGAATGGTCAGGTCCAGGGCGACCTGTCCAACTGGCAGTACGGCGGTCACCGCAAACCCTTGTTCACACAGGCGGGTGACCGCACACGCGGCACCTTCTACCCTGCATCGATTGCGGCCCTGTACCCAGCCTCGCAATACTCCAACAATGTTGTCGGTTCTCAGGGCGGACGCTACATCAACCCTAATCCGCTCGGATACGGTGTCGACCCGCAACTGCACATCAATATCGGCGGCGATAAACTAGTCTGGAGCGGCTTCGACAAGCCTATTGCTGGCGGCCTCGGCAATAAGCCGCTGACCGACTACATGTCGAACCTCGACAGCTATACGGTCGGCGCCTACTCATCGGAAGGCAACCAACGCAACGAGTCGGAACTGACGGTCGTTCGCTTTGATGGCTCATATGAGTTCCAGCAAGAGCCTGCCTTCGGCTTCCTCACCCGTGTCGATGCTGGCATTCGCCACAGCGCGCGTGAAGTGAAGATCACCAACTTCCACCTGTTCAGCGATTTCTACGCGGGTCAGGGCGCAGGCAACCAACAGGGCTGTGCGGCCCAATGGAAAGCCATCGACGTTGTGATGGACAACACCCAATGCCAATCGGGTGAATTTGTATCCAACCCCACCTACGACGCTAGCAAAGCAATCGCGACTGCTCCCGGCAGTTGCAATGATGGCGCCGTCGCCAATGCCCCGACCTGCTTCCAAGGCTACACGGTCAATCGCCCGACGCTGCTGAAGACCCACAACAACACCTATTTCCTGAGCGACTACGGCTCCGTAACATCGGGCCTGCCCGGTGTATGGGTCGCGGATCCGCGGGACTTCGACGATGTTGTCGCCTTCCAGAACCGCGTCTTCGGCAATGCCTTCGAAGTCATCGTTCCGGGCAACTCCTATGACGTCGACCTCTATGAAGATGCTGCCTATGTGAACGGCAATATCGAGTACGGAAAACTTCACGGTGATATCGGCGTTCGTGTCGTTCGCACCGAACTGCGCGCGCGTCAGAATCTGGCCGACCCAAGAGCGCTCGCCTACGGAGACACCAACACCAAGACAGGCGAAACCACCTCCAGCCGGACCTATACGGACTGGTTGCCGACCGTGAACCTGGCCTACGACATCAACGACAAGCTGCGTCTGCGTGCAGCCTACGCCAAGACCATGATTCCTCTGGATCTGGGCAACTACGGCGGCGGCGTCACGGTCGCGACCTCGTCATCGACAGGGCCGACCGAAGAAGATCCGACTGCACCCCCGACAACCGTGCGCCGCGTGACGGGCGTGGGCCTTGGCGGGTCAGTGGAGTTGAACCCCTGGCGTTCAGACAACTTCGATCTGGCGCTGGAGTACTATTATGGTCCAGCGACGATGTTCAATATCGCGGCCTTCCGCCTGAACATCGACAGCTTCGTCACGCGTGCTGACTTCCCCAATAGCGGTTCATACCCTGACAGCGACGGCGTCGTTCGTCGTCTGGTCAATGTGAACCGTCCAGTTCAGGGCTCCGGCGGTGAACTGCAAGGCATCGAGCTTGGCGCAAAGCTGGGTCTGTCCGACTTCATCGACACCCCGATCTGGTCTGACTTCGGCTTCGACGGCAGCTTCACCTTCTCGGACAGCAAGCAGTCGGGCAAAACTCTGGCAGGAGAAAATCTTCCCTTCCCAGATAACTCCAAATATTCCTTCAACGCCGCACTTTGGTATCAAGGTGAACGCCTTCAAGCTCGCGTCGCTTACAACTATCGCGACCGACGCCTGTCAGGAACATTCGGCGCCATGCCGGTTTACCAAGATACGGCTCAATACGTCGACGCAAACGTCACATACAATGTGAACGACATGGTCACGATCTATGCAAACGGATCGAACATCTTCGGCGAGATTGAGGAATACTACGTCGAAATCGAACCCGGCGCGAAGCAGTTCCACAGCCGGAACCAGTTCGAGCCGCGCTACTCGGTGGGCATCCGCGCCCGCTTCTAGGTCTCTTTCCTGAGCGACTGGCCGACGATGACTCTGTGTTGTCGTCGGCCTCTTTTTTCGCGTAACAATCCTATTCAAGATCCCCCAGAAGGATCATCTCTGGATCAGCTCGCTCTCGATAACGCCAGCGTCGTCGGCCATTTCGACACCGCCGCAATCGATCTGCGCCACGCCGTTTCTCAACTTAGCCGCGCTCGCGACCCGAGGTCGCTGATAGGCCGGAATACCCCATTTATCTCTCGGCCCCGATCAGGGCCCAAGCTGCGTGAGGCCCGCCATGGATGATCCCCGTCGCCCCATCAAGAAGATCTGCATCGTTGGCGGAGGCTCTGCCGGCTGGATCGCCGCCGCCCTGCTGTCCGAGCATTTCAAGGGCAAGGTAGCCGAGATCGAACTGGTTGAGTCCGACGATATCGGCATCGTCGGCGTGGGCGAGTCCACCATTCCGCCCTTCCTGCAGATGCTGACCCGCCTGGGCATCAACGAGCAGGACTTCCTCAAGGAGGTTCAGGGCAGCTTCAAGCTGGGCATCCTGTTCAAGGACTGGAAGCTGAAGGGTGAGGAATACATCCACCCGTTCGGCTATTTCGGTGTCCCCGTCGAACTGGGCGATCTCTACCAGGTCTGGCTGCGAGCACGGGCCGAGGGTTATACGCGCGGCCTGCAAGAATTCGCGGCGGCATCTGTGATGCTGAACGAAGACCGCTTCACCCTGCCCTTTAAGGCGCCGCGCACGCCGATCGCCAGCGCGTCCTACGCCGTGCACATCGACGCCCGGAAGATGGCCCGTTTCCTGCGCCGCTTCTCCGAGGCTCGCGGCGTGACCCGCACAGAAGGCATTGTCGAAAACGTCACCCAGCATCCCAACGGCTTCGTTGAATCCGTCATCCTGAAAGACGGCCGCCGGATCGAAGCGGACTTCTTCATCGACTGCACCGGCTTCCGCGCCCTGCTGATCAACAAGACCCTGGGCGTTGGCTATCATGACTGGTCGCAATGGCTGCTGAGCAACCGCGCCGTCGCCCTGCAGGTCACCAACCCGACCCCGCCCGGCCCCTACACCCTGGCCCACGCCCAGGATGCCGGCTGGTGCTGGCGTATTCCGCTGCAGCAACGCAGCGGCGTCGGCTATGTCTTCTGCGACCGCTATTGCAGCGATGATGAAGCCCTGGCCACCCTCCTGAAACAGGCCGATGGCGAACCCGTCGTCGATCCGTGGATCATCCCCTTCAAGACCGGCATGCGCGAGAAGCTGTGGGACAAGAATGTCCTGTCGCTGGGCTTGGCGGGTGGTTTCATCGAGCCGTTGGAATCTACAGCCCTGCACCTGATCTATCGCGGCATGGACTTCTTCCTGCGCTTCATGCCGGACGCCGACTGCGACCCGGTTCTGATCACCGAATACAATCAGCGCATGACACAGGATTACGAGGAAATCCGCGACTTCGTCATCATGCACTACGCCATGACCCAGCGTGACGATAACGCCTACTGGCGCGAGATCCGCAACATGGAGATGCCGGAATCACTGAGCAGCAAGATCGACCTGTTCAAGGTCAACGGCACCATCCGTGAAGGCGTCGATCTGATGTTCCGAAGCGTCAGCTGGCAATCGGTGCTGGAGGGCATGGGGGTGAAGCCGCGCGCCTATCACCCGCTGACCGACCGGATCGATTACACAGACATGCCGCGCTATCTGGATCAGGGGGCAGCCGCCATACGTCACGCTGTAAACGGCCTGCCGACCCATGGCGATTTTCTGCGCGACCACTGCACCGCGCCGTCACCGGAATGGCTGGCGCCCGTGTAAGATGCGAACCGACTTTCGTACGGTGAAGACCGGCTCTATGTAGGGCTGGAAACAAGGAAGCTATCGTTTGCGCCGAGCGGTTACCATCAAGCACGTCGCCGCAGAGGCAGGCGTGTCGCTTCAGACCGTCTCTCGGGTGATGAACAAGGAGCCGAACGTCCGTCCGGTCGTGCAGGAGCGCGTGCTGGCCGCCGTGGCCAAGCTCGGCTATGTGCCCAGCCTCGCAGCGCGGCGCATGGGCGGCTCCCGCTCCTTCCTGCTGATGGCGCTGAACGACCGCGAACGCACTATCGAGGGCTGGCGCTCCGGCGAAGGCACCGACTGGGTCGACCAGATGCTGATGGGTGGCATGCTGAAGTGCGAGGCTCACGGCTATCGCATGATCTTCGAACTGGTCGACACCGGGTCCGAACATGTCGAACGCGAAGTGACGGCGGCCATTTCCGCCCTGCACCCCGACGGCGTGATCCTGACGCCGCCCCACTCCGACAATCCGGTCATCACCGGCCTCTTGTCCAAACTGGGCCTGCCCTTCGCCCGCATCGGTTCAGTAGCGCACGGCGACGGCTTCTCGATCTCGATGGACGATGGCAAGGCGGCCGAGTTCGCCACGCGCCGCCTGCTGGAATTGGGACATCAGCGCGTCGCCTTCATAACCGGCAGCGACCAATATGCCCTGAGCGCCGCTCGCCTCGAGGGCTATCGCGAGGCTATGCGGTCCGCCGATGGCGGTCTTGACGAGGCCCTGATCGGGCGAGGCGACTTCAGCTATGAGTCCGCCGTCGCCGCCACCGAGGCCCTGCTGGCCCTGCCGTCACCGCCCACCGCCATTGTCGCCAGCAACGACCGCATGGCTTTGGCCGCACTGCGCACCGCCGAAAAACAAGGCTTGTCAGTCCCCCAAGACCTCTCAGTGGTCAGTTTCGACAATACGCCCCTGGCCCGGTTCGCCGACATGTCATCGGTGGTTCAGCCCATTGCCGAAATGACGTCGACCGCTGCTGACCTTCTTATCCGGTTCAAAAGCGGCGCCCCTGACCTGCCCCAAAGCAGCGTGGTCGCCTTCGATTTTATCGAGCGCGGCTCAACCGCCTCCAGGCCCGCCGCCTGAGCCAGCCGCATGCAACCGAATCGAGCTTTGCCGTCAGGGGTGGACGCCGCCCCTGAGAAGGCATTAACCTTTTAAAATGACGCCGCTTGCCGAAAACAAGCCAGGACCCGCCAACCTGCCGACCGATCGCGAGCGCGAAGTGATGGCCTATGTCGCCGCCCACTATCGCAGCAAGCAGATCGCCCGACTCACTGGCAAGGCCCCCAAGACGATCGACGCCCAAGTCGCCAGCGCCTGCAAGAAGCTGGGCGTCTCATCACGCGATGAAGCCGTGCGTCTTCTGATTGATGAGGGCGCCCTCCAGCCCATGGGGGAAAATCCCTATAGGGAATCAGACGCAATAGGCGCGGACATGATTGTCGGCTTTCCTCCACCTGTTCACGTGGAGGGAACAAATGACGACGACAGACTACACCCGGTCGCCGATTTCGCCGGACGACCTGATGCCGCCGATGACCTACGGCGACTTCCAGAAAGCCCTGGAACTCGTGGCCTCGGGACGCACGCACCGGAACATGATCCCGTTCCTGGTGTCGGCCCTGCAGCAGCAGGCGCCCTTCCTGTCCGGACAAATGTTGATGTTCGAGATTCTATGCTCGGCGTCCTGTCTGTCAGATCTGCCGAAGAGACCGCTCCACAGCTAAATCCTGCCGGTCGCCCCTTCCTGCGCTTGCTGACGGCCGTCGGCATCGCGCTTGCCCTGGCGATCACCGTGCCTGCCGCGCTTTACGGCGCAGTCTCCTTGCAGAGACTGGTGCAGTCGATCCAAGCGCAGCCCTGAATCCTATCAAAACTCATCTTCCAGCAAACCGCCGTCGCGCGGTGGAGATCCCTCATGTCCGATCAACTGCAGGCCGCTGCCCGCGTAGCCGCCATAATCAATGAAGCCGAACGCGCTATGGATGACGCAATGTCGCGCGCCTCGCTGCTCGTCGCTGAACTGCCTCAGTTGCAGATTCAGGCCGGCGTAAACGGCGCCTGGGCCCAACCCGCCGTCGCATCCGTCTGCTCGGCCCTGACCGACATGACCACAGCCCGCGGCTCGTTGATCGAGGCGCATCGAAGCCTGTCGGCCGTACAGCGCAAACTGGGAATCACCGTCGCCGAGATTCCCGGCAACTCGAAAGAACGCCCGCCAAGACCCGCAGCCAGCGTCGAAAACATCGTCCAACTGCGCGCCTGACACCTTTACCACTGACGTCCGCTTGTTCATGGTGGCCCCAGGAGGGTCGCCATGGACCTGCTTCAGGCGCTCGCCACTCTTTACCAAATTCTCGGGTTTTTCGCGGGCTTCCTGGTCATCGCCATCGCACTGGTGCTGGGCGGACCGCCGCATCGCGCCTGCGCCATCATCGCTCTTTTCGACGCGCTCGGCTTATATGTCCTGATGTCGGCGCTGAATCTGGATCAGGTCGACTGGATGGTTCAGCTTCGCTCAGTTTTCGTCTTTTTTGCTTACGGATTCACGGTCTTCAGATGGCGCGACCGCTGGCTCATTTTACTGATGGGCTTGCAGGGGTTCGCCGTGCTCCTGCACCTGTCCAACATACTTGACCGCACCATCCACCCGTCCACCACCAGCCTGCTGCTAAATGCCACAGGCTGGTTGATGTTGATCTTGCTTGCAACAGCCTCAGTCGCCCACGCCTTTCAACGAAGTGACGCAAATCATGGTTACAAGAACGCCGACCTGTCGATACCTTAGGCTTTGACAAGGTTAATAAATACGTCTCTAACCAAGCTCGACCGTTTCCTTTTCGCAACAGCAAAACTTATCGCCGCATTGCACCTTGAATAACGCTGGCATTCAGCTAGACGGTTCGGGCATAGTGCACATACTAACTTAACCACCTATCGGAGGGGCTACCATGTACAAGTCCGTTCTTATCGCTGCAGCCATGCGCGCATTTGCGCTGGCAGCCGGCACGGCTGTCGTGGCCGTTCCCGCTATGGCCGTCGCACAAGACCAGGTTGCAGCGCTGAGCACCGCAATCCAGGCTGCGGTCGTCCAGGCTCAAGCCAATGCCGCAGCCCAGGGACTCTCGGCTGAACAAACCCAAGCTGCTGTAGAAGCGGCTGTTCAACAAACCATCGCCGTCAGCGGCGCAAGCCCCGCTACGGCCGCTGCTGCTCTGGGCGCTGCTCGCGCTGCCCTGGCTGCTTCAGGCGCACTGTCTCCGGCTGCTGCCGCAGCAGTCGGCTCGGTTCAATCGCAAGTCTCGGCAGCAGCTAACCCGACCGGCGCCGCTGCTGCTTCGGGCGGCGCTGTCGGCGGCGCTCCGCTTGGTGCACCGCCTTCGGCTGGCGGCGGCGGTGGCGGCGGCTCGGACTACCGTCCGCCCAACCACTAACTCAGTGTCGGGCCGGATTCGACATCCGGCCCGAACCTTAATTCAAGCTGCATATGAAACGAGCCGATTCGCTGGGCTCGCCTATTAAGATATAGAGGTTACCATGTCCGTGATGCGGAAAGGGCTCGCGCTTGTCGCAGCCGTGACCACGATTGTTCCCGCCGGCATGGCTTCGGCGCAATCGTCCAACAGCGCACTTCGCGCCGCCCTGGCTCAGTCGGGTGATCTGTTCGCTCGCGACCGTGCAGTTGCTGTACGCGACCGCGCTCACCCCGAATATGAAGCCCTCGGGCTTCCGGCTGGCGCTTTCACCGTCTTCCCGCGTCTTCAAGCAGACGTCGAATATAATAATAACGTCTACGCCACCGAGAACGGCGCATTGGACGACCTTATTTTCCGCGTGAAGCCTGAATTGGCTGTAGAATCAGGTTGGTCTCGCCACTTCCTTCAGGCCTATGTGCGTGGCGATTTCAGCCGCTATTCGGACTACGGCACTGAAGACACGAACAACTGGGGCATCGGCTCCTCGGGCCGTGTCGACATCAATCGCGCCGCCAACATCGCGTTGGGCGCCGATTATGCCGAGCTGACTGAACCGCGCACCTCGTCGAACACGCCGGTCGCCAGCGCCAAGCCCATCGAATATGACCTGACCCAAGCCTATATCGCGGCAACCCGCGTCACGGGTCGCCTCAAGCTGTCGGGCCGTGGTGATTTCCGTTCGTTCGACTACCGCAATGGTGAAACCCTCACGGGCGCCGTCATTGACCAGAGCAACCGCAACCGCGACGTCTCGAGCCTGTCGGGTCGTGTCGACTACGCCATCAGCCCGGCGACCGCCGTCTTCGTTCAGGTGACCGGCAACGACAGAAGCTACAAGGTCGCCTCCACACCGACCGACCCCAATCGCGATTCTTCGGGCTATGAGGCCCTGGTCGGCGTCAACTTCGAAGTCGGCGCCGTCGCTCGCGGTGAGCTGGCCGTCGGTTACATCAGCCAAGAGTACGACAGCTCCGCCTTCAGCAACATCGACGGCTTTGGCGCCCGCGCCCAGGTGCAGTGGTTCCCCACGGAACTGACGACCTTCACCGCAACCGGCTCGCGGACGATCGAAGACTCGGGCATCGTCGGCTCGGGCGGCTATCTGTCGAACGGCGTGGGTCTGGCCGTGGATCACGAACTGCTGCGCAACGTGATCCTGAGCGCTAACACCAACTTCAGCCGCGATGAGTATAACGGCATCGATCGCAACGATGACCGTTTCAGCATCGCCGCGGGCGGCACCTATCTGCTGAACCGTAACCTGGGCGTCAGCGTCACCGCCAGCCACCCGAAGCAGTCCTCGGACGGCGCCAACGCGGGCGTGAAGTACAACGTGAACCGCGTCATGCTCTCCTTGGTCTCACAGTTCTAAGCGTAAGGCTGTCATCTCCGACAGCATGGTCTCCTCATGAATCAGATTTTCGACGCGCGCTCGGCACAGGCCGGTTCACGGGGCGAGCCTTCGGGTGAATGGGGAGAGGGAGGCGGCTGGTCCGCCTCCCTCGGCCAGGCGATTGATCTTCATCGCCTGATCGCCGTCTTCCGCCGTCGGTTGAAGCTGTTTCTGGCTGTCGCCATTCTGGCGATGGTGGCGACCATCGTCGTCACGGTGCAGGCCACACCGCTCTACACCGCGACCGCCAATCTGATGATCGACACCCGCAAGGCTCAGGTTGTCGATTCAACGGCGGTCTTGTCCGGTTTGTCGGCTGACTCCAGCGTCGTCGACACCGAAGTCGAAATCCTGAAGTCCCGTCAGTTGGCGGAGCGCGTTGTCGACACGCTCAAACTGCAGGACGATCCTGAGTTCAATGACGCACTAGGCAATCCGGGGCCGATCAAGTCGGTCATCGGCGGCATCGGCGTCCTGTTCGGCGCCGCAGCGCCTGACGCCGCCCGCGACCGCCTCGATGCTGTCGCCGCACAAAAAGAAAAAGAACAGGTTGTTGATGCGGTGCTGAAGCGCCTCAGCATCCGGCGCGCAGGTCTGACCTATGTAATGAACGTCGGCTTCTCCTCGGAAGATCCGGCCAAGGCGGCGCGCATCGCCAACACCTTCGCCGACCGCTATCTTCTGGAGCAACTGGAAGCCAAGTTCGACGCCACTCGTCAGGCTAACGTCTGGCTGAACGACCGCCTCGGCGAACTTCGTGTCGAAGTGCAACAGGCCGACGCGGCTGTGGCCCAGTACCGCGCCGCCAACAACCTGCTCAGCTCGCAGGGCGCGACCCTGACCGAGCAGGAAATTTCGACCTACAACCAACAACTCGCGACCGTTCGCGCCCAGCAGGCGGAAGAAGAAGCCCGCCTGCGCACCGCACGTGGTCAGCTGGCCGCCGGTTCGACCGGTGAAGACGTTGGCGAAGCCCTGGGTTCGCAAGTCGTCCAGCAACTGCGCGCACGCCGCGCCGAGGTGTCGGGCCGCGTCGCCGACCTGTCCAGCCGTTACGGCCCCCGTCACCCCGACATGCTGCGTGCCCAACGCGAACTGGCCGACATCGACAGCCAGATCCAGGCCGAAATCCAACGCATCATCTCCAACCTGGAAGCCCGCGTTCAGGTCGCACGCGAACGCACCGGCTCCATGGCGTCCAGCCTGGGCGGCGCCCGCGGCACCCTGGCCGCAAATAATGCGGCCGGCGTTCGCCTGTCGGAACTGGAGCGCAACGCCCAGTCCGTCCAGACCCTGTACCAAAGCTTCCTGGACCGCTTCAAAGAGACCAGCGCTTCGGAAGGCATTGAACAATCCGACGCCCGCGTTGTCTCGCGCGCCAAGATCCCGAACAAGCCCTCCTCGCCGAACATCCCTCTGAATCTGGCCCTGGGCTTCGTCCTGGCTATCGGCGGCGGTCTGGCCGGCGTGGTTCTGGCTGAAATGCTCGACTCGGGCCTGACCACGGCTGAAGACGTTGAACGCAAGCTCGGCCTGCCGAACCTTGGCTCGGTGCCGATGATGTCTTCGGTCGCCGATCCGGTGGACCGCGACGAAACCCCTGTCGACTACGTGCTCAAGAAGCCGCTGTCCGGCTTTGCGGAATCCGTCCGCGCCCTGCGCGCCTCGATCCTTTACTCGCGTGTCGGCAAGCAGACCAAGGTCATCACCATGACCTCCGCCCTGCCCGCCGAAGGCAAGACCACGACCTCGGTCTGCCTGGCGCGCGTCGCTGCTCAGTCCGGCGCCCGTGTCGTACTGGTCGACTGCGACCTGCGCCGTCGCAACGTCAATCGTCTGCTGGGCGTCGAGCCGGAGACGGGTCTGATCGAGGTTCTGAACCGCAGCGCCACGCTGGACCAGGCCCTGCTGCTGGACGAACCGTCCGGCGCCTATGTCCTGCCGCTGGCCAAGAACAGCTTCACGCCCAAGGACGTGTTCGGTTCCGAAGCCATGGCCCAGTTGATCGCAACCCTGCGGGATTCGTTCGACCTGGTCATCCTCGACACCGCCCCGGTCCTGGCCGTCGCCGACACCCGCGTTCTGGCTTCGCGTTCGGATGCGACCGTGGTTCTGGCCCGCTGGCGCAAGACGCCTGAAAAGGCCATCGCCAACGCCCTGAAGCTGCTGGAGCAATCCGGCGCCCACGTTTCGGGTCTGGCCCTGACACAGGTCGATATGAACGCCCAGGCTCGCTACGGTTATGGCGACTCCGGCTACTATTATTCCGAATATAAGAAGTACTACGCCTCCTGAGGCGGACTGAATGTCTGAAAACCCAAATCGTCGTCGCCGTTCTACGGCGTTTGCCGGGCCGTCCTCCAAGGGCGGCCCGGAGCGCGTTGATTGGCGCAGTCGCATCGTGCTCGGCTTGGTTCCCGCACTGATTTTTGCGGCCCACCTGACCTTTGGCGCCAACCATGTCGCCGCCGCCCAGTGGCTGAGCGCTCTGCTGGGCCTGCTGCTGGTTGCGGCCCTGGCCGTGCCCCCTGCGCGCATTGGCCTGTTTGATTTGAAGCCCGTCTGGCCTCTGATCCTGCTGTTTCTGATCACGCTCGGCGTGGCGGCCTGGAGCTTGACATCCTTCACGCCCGGCGGACCGCACCCGATCTGGGCGTGGGCGGATATGCCCGGCTCATCGACCGTGAACCGGTCAGCCACTCTTCTCGAAATGACCAAGCTGGTCGGCCTGGGCTGCGTCTTCGTCCTGGGGTGTCTGCAAGGCGCCCGATCCGATCGCGCACGTGCGACGGTCGATGTCCTGCTGGCGCTTGGCGCCGTCTATGGCGCCATATCTCTGCTGAGCTTCCTGTCTGGCGGTCAGATCATGGCCGGTGGACGCCTGTCCGGCGGCTTCCTCAGCGCCAACAGCGGAGCCTCGGTGTTTGGCATCCTGACCGTCATCGGCCTGGCGAACCTGCTGCGCCGTTGGCGTCAGGCCAAGGGCACGGACGTCATGAAACAACTGGGCGAAGTGGCGGTGCCGCTGGCCTATGTCCTGCTGTTCGTCACCTGTCTGGTCCTGACGGCCTCGCGCATGGGCGTTGCGGCGACCGTCGTTGCGGCGGGCGTGCTGCTGCTGTGGGACATGATCGAGAACAAGGGCCGACGCCTGCCGGTGCTCGTCAGCGGCGCGGTGCTGCTGGTGGTTGGAGCGGTGCTGCTTCTCGGCGGCAATGATCTGTTGTGGTCGCGATTTGATGCGCTGGACCGCGACACGCTGGTGCGGACCACCATCTTCACCGCCCACTGGCAGGCCTTCCTGGATTCACCCCTGTTCGGTTACGGCCTGGGCACGTTCAACGACGTGAACAGCCAGATCATGACGGCGGAGAACTATCCCAACCTTTGGTCCATCCGCGCGACCCACAACCTCTATATCCAGTGGCTGGAAGAGGCAGGCATTGTCGGCGCCACGCCGATGTTCCTGCTGATCGGGGTGATCATCGCAGTATCCATCTGGCGCACGGGCAAGGTCCGCAAGGGCCAGACGACCGCGCGCGGTTTGGTCGTCGCCAGCCTGGTGGTGCTGATCCACGGCACGACGGACTATGCGTTGCAGACGCCGTCCATCGCCGCCTTCTGGGCCTTCCTGCTGGGTCTCCAGTTCGCCTTTGGTCAAAGCCGCGCCTGATAAAGGGCGCGGCCGACGTCTTTCTCCCGCTGGGCAAGTCGATCCGCCGTCCCCATATGGGCGATGAAGACCCTTGCCGAAAAGGAACGCTGCATGCTGTTCACCAAGACTGCCGAACTGCCCACGCCTGAAACCGCCCTGCCCGGCCGCACCACGCCGCTGCATACGGACGAGCTGCATTTCGTCACGGGCCGTCCGCTGAAAGGCCCCCACCCGGAAGGTTTCGAGACCGCCATCTTCGGCATGGGCTGTTTCTGGGGTGTCGAGCGCATCTTCTGGAACCTGCCCGGCGTCTGGGTCACCTCGGTCGGCTATTCCGGCGGCATCACGCCCAACCCGACCTATGAGGAAACCTGCACAGGCCGCACCGGCCATACCGAGGTGGTTCAGGTCGTGTTCGACCCCAAGGAAACCTCCTACGCCGAACTGCTGAAGGCCTTCTGGGAGAACCACGATCCGACCCAAGGTATGCGCCAGGGCAATGACATCGGCACCACCTATCGCTCGGCCATCTACACCCTGAACGACGAGCAAGCGCGCGATGCCGAGGCGTCGCGTGACGCCTATCAGGCGGCCCTGACCAAGGCGGTCCGCGGCGCGATCACGACCGAGATCGAACCGGCTGGCGTCTATTATTTCGCCGAGGACTATCATCAGGGCTATCTGGCCAAGAACCCCAATGGCTATTGCGGCATTGGCGGCACCGGCGTCGTCTGCCCCATCGGCATCGGCGTCCAGGCCTAACTGCGTCAGACGAAACGTCCCAGGTCGCCGGGTTTCGCACGGCGACCTGCCGGGGTAGGGATGGATCAAAATACTCAGGGAGCCGTCCATGTCCGCCTTCGTCCATCCTGACGAAATCCGCAGCCGTTTCTCGGCCGCCCTGTCGGCCATGTACCGCGCCGAGGTGCCGCAATACGGCGACCTGCTGACCCTGGTGGCGGACATCAACGCCCAGACGCTGAAGACCGACACGGCCAACGCCGACCGTCTGGCCGCGTCTGGGGAGTTGGCGCGCCTGTCGCAGGAGCGGCACGGCGCAATCCGCGTCGGCACGGCGAACGAACTGGCCACCATCGCCCGCGCCTTTGCGGTCATGGGGATGGAGCCGGTCAGCTATTACAACCTCGCGCCCGCTGGCGTGCCGGTCCATTCCACCGCCTTCCGGCCCGTCGATCCAGCGGCGCTGGCGCGCAACCCGTTCCGGGTCTTCACCTCCCTGCTGCGGCTGGAGCTGATCGAGGACGAGGCCCTGCGCGCCGAAGCCGCAGCGACCCTGGCCCGGCGCGACATCTTCACGTCCGGCGCGCGCGAACTGATCGAGACGGCCGAGCGCATGGGTGGGCTGGATGAGGCGCAGTCGGATCGGTTCGTGGCGGAACTGCTGGAGACTTTCCGCTGGCACGCACAGGCCACGGTCAGCGCCGAAACCTATGAACGTCTGGTCGCCGCCCACCGCCTGATCGCCGATGTGGTCAGTTTCAAGGGGCCGCACATCAACCACCTGACGCCGCGCACGCTGGACATCGACGCCGCGCAGGCCGCCATGCCCGCGCGCGGCATCACGCCCAAGGAGACCATCGAAGGTCCGCCTGCCCGCAACTGCCCCATCCTGCTGCGCCAGACCAGTTTCAAGGCGCTGCAGGAGCCGATCACCTTCCCGTCCGACACTGGCGCCATCGAGGGCGCGCACACAGCGCGCTTCGGCGAGATCGAACAGCGTGGCTGCGCCCTGACGCCGACGGGCCGCGACCTGTATGACGAAGCCTTGGCCAAAAAGGACTTCTCCGCCCTGCCCGACGACTGGACCGCCATGCGCAGCGAAGGCCTGGGATGGTTCCGCTATCGCGCCACGCCGCAGGGCCTGGCCGCGCGGGCCGAAACCGATGATCTGGAAGCCCTGATCGACCTGGGCCACGTCATCGCCGAACCCATCACCTATGAGGATTTCCTGCCCGTCAGCGCGGCGGGCATCTTCCAGTCGAACCTGGGGGCCGAGGCGCGGGCGTCGGCCTATGCGGTTGATCCGGCCAAGGCGGACTTTGAAAAGGCGCTGGGACGCCCGGTTCAGGACGAGATGGTGCTGTATCAGGCCGCGCAGGACGCCTCGATCGCCGCCACCCTGACCGCCCTTGGGCTTGCGCAACCTAAAGCCGTTTGAGCACGAACCCACAACCGCCACCGGCCCAAGCGAGACCATTCGCCCGCTTGCTTGACCGTACGGAGCGGATCATAGACGCGCCCGTGACCTCGTCTTCCGCCCCGTCTGCGCGTCGCTATGATCTGGACTGGATCCGCGTAAGCGCCTTCGCCCTGCTGATCCTGTATCATGTCGGCCTGGTGTACGGCGTCTATGGCTGGCACGTGCACAGCGCCCACACTTTCGAGTGGATGCGCGAAGCCATCCTGATCACCAACCCGTGGCGGCTGACGCTGCTGTTCCTGGTGTCAGGCGCGGCCTTACGGTTCATGACCCTGCGTCGCACGCCGCGTGAGGTGACCCGCGCACGCTTCGCCCGTCTGGTCCCGCCCCTGCTGTTCGGCACGGTGGCGCTGGTGCCGCTGCAGTCGTGGATCGAGGCGCGCGACAAGGCGAACTGGCCCGGCGGCATGGACGGCTATCTGGACTGGATGGCGCGTGAGTTCAGCTGGAGCGGCCTGATGGACGGCGTTCCGGTCAACCATCTGTGGTTCATCGTCTATATCGCGGCCTACAGCGCCGTGACGATCCTGCTTTGGCGCCAGCCGGGCGTCATCGCCCATATCGGCGACTGGCTGGAGAAGAACCTGCGGGGCTGGCGCGTGCTGGTGCTGCCGATCCTGTATCTGATCTTCATCCGCATCGCCCTGTTCCCCTATTTCGGCCTGACCAACACCCTGTCGGTCGACTGGTACAATCACGCCCTGTCGCTGGTCGCCTTCATCTTCGGCTTCGCCATCGTGGGCCGCGAGAGCATCTGGCGCGACATGGAGCGGCTGCGCTGGGTCAGCGTGGCCCTTGCCGCTGTCGCGCTGCCGATCATGATGGCCCAGGTCTGGCATCCGGGCGGACGCGCCTTCTGGGGCGTGCCCAAGGCCATCGTCTATGGCATCGACCAATGGGCGGTCATCACCGCCATCCTGGGCTTTGGCAGCCTGCATCTGCGCGACAAGTCCAGTCCGGTGCTGAAGTATCTGACCGAGGCCACCTTCCCCCTCTACATGGCCCACCAGACGGTGCTGGTGCTGGCGGTCTGGATCATTCGCCCGGCCAATCTGTCCGCCCCGGTGGAGGCCGTGTCGCTGGTGCTGATCACCTTCCTGGGCAGTCTGGCCATCTATGAGGTGGTCAAGCGCATCCCCTTCATCCGCCCGCTGTGGGGGCTGAAGCCGATCGACGACAAGCCCTGGCCCATCGACCTGCGGCCAGAGGCCAGAACCCCCTATCGACGTCGGCGCCATCTGCTGGGCGTGGGTGTTGCGGCGCCTGTGATCGCCCTGCTGGTCGTAGCCGTCGCCATCGCCGCCTATCCCGACTTCAACAACGCCACCCAGTATCTGAGCGAACTGGGCGGGGCGACGGCGCGCAAACCAATCATCTTCAACGCCGGGCTGTTCGCTGCCGGGGTCATGGCGGCGCTGGCCGGGGTTGGTTTCGGCCTGACCATCTACGCCCTGACGCGCGCGCGCATCCCCGCCGCCGTGATCGCCATCGTCTTCGTGCTGGCGGGGGCTGGCCTGTCGCTGTCGACCCTCTATCCGTGGCCGGACCCGCGCCACATGGTGATCAACCTGGGTCTGGGCATCCAGTTGGCGCCCCTGCTCTTGTTGTGGGGATTGGCCGCGCGAAACGACCTGACGCGGCTCAAAATCTTCCTGGCCGTCACCTTTGTTCTGATGGCCATTCTGACGGTCATGACCAAGCATCTGGTCCTCCCCGGCACGGTCAATGACGCCAATGTCGGGTGGTGGGAGCGAATCTACGCCACCGTCCTGGTATGCTGGGTCGGGGTCGCCGCCTGGGTTCTGGAGCGAAAATTGCGACAACTCGCCATCGAAGCGCCGCTTGACGGCCTTCACGAAGCCGTGATCGCAAATCCGCGGTAGGAATCCACGCTTTTTTTCGCTCAGATCAACATCGCGTGATTGAAAATCGCGCGAATGTGATCGACTATAGGCGAAGTCGCTGCAGTGCAGCATTCCGCGTCGCCCCGCCTTCCGGACGACGAATGGTCATCAGGGGGCATCTTGAACGGCATGACCAAGCTGTCAATCCGCGCTGTCGAACACGCCGACATCCAGAAGACGATCGCACCCTGGGCCTGGCTTCCTGACGAAGCCCCCTTGGAGATGCCGCGCCAGTCTCTGACGGACACGACTGCGTCGGCGGGATCGGTCACGCCGGTCACCTCGCCGCGCAACATCGCCATGCGTCGCCTGATGCTGCTGGCCGGAACCCTGTTCATGGCCGGTCTGTCGGCCATCGCCCCCTTCTATCTGTATGCCCGTGAAGGCTGGGACGGCACCGAGATGCTGGCCTTCGGCATCTTCATGGTTCTGATCACCGCCATCTCCTGCTGGTTCGTCAGCGGCCTGATGGGTCTGGTCGTCATGCTGCGCGGCAAGGATCAGGCCGACCTGATGTTCGCCGCCCATCCCCAGACGCCGCGCACCCGCACCGCCCTGCTGATGCCGCTGTATAACGAAGACGCCCGCGCATCCTTTGCACGTCTGGCCCAGATCGACGCCTCGCTGGCGCGTCTCGGCGCCTCGGCGGCCTTCGACATCTTCGTGCTGAGCGACTCGACCAAGGAAGAAGCCGCATCGGCCGAGCTGTCGGTGTTCCAGTCCTTCCGCATGAACGCAGGCTCCAAGGCCTTCTATCGCCGCCGTACCGACAACTCCGAACGCAAGGTCGGCAACCTGTCGGAATGGATCCGTCGTTTCGGCGCCGCCTATGAGAACATGATCGTTCTGGACGCCGACAGCACCATGGCGGGCGAAACCCTGCTGCGCATGGTCGACGCCATGGAGCGTAATCCCGGCGTCGGCATGATCCAGACCGCCCCGGTCATCATCAAGGCCCGCACCGTCTTCGCCCGCGTGTCGCAGTACAGCGTGCGCCTGTACGGCCGCGTCGCGGCCGCTGGTCTAGCCTACTGGACCGGTTCGGAATCCAGCTACTGGGGCCACAACGCCATCATCCGCACGCGCGCCTTCGCCGCCTGCTGCGGTCTGCCGTCGCTCAAGGGCAAGAAGCCCTTTGGCGGCCATATCCTGAGCCATGACGTCGTAGAGGCCGCCCTGATCCGCCGCGCGGGCTGGGCCGTACACGTCACCGCCGCTCTGGACGGATCGTGGGAAGAAACCCCGCCCTCGATCACCGACTTCATCCGTCGCGATCACCGCTGGTTCCAGGGCAACCTGCAGCACCTGGGCCTGATCGGCGCCGAGGGCCTGTCGCCCATGAGCCGCCTGCAACTGGTGATGGGCTGCATGGCCTATCTGTCGTCGCCCCTGTGGCTGGCGTCGCTGATGGTCGGCCTGTTCATCCAGATGTTCTATCCGGTGGACTGGAGCAGCTTCTTCTACATCCTGAACCCGCAGTTCACGCCCTTCATGCTGGCGTCCTTCCTGTCGGGCGTGCTGCTGATCGGCCCCAAGTTCATGGGCGCCGCCCTGGTGCTGAGCCGCCCGGCTGAACGCCGCGCCTTCGGCGGACGCCGCGCCATCGCCAAGGGCATGGCCGCCGAGATCGCCCTGTCGGCCATCCTGGCTCCCATCCTGATGGTCGCCAACACCAAGGCCTTCATCCAGATCCTGTCGGGTCACGACGCCGGCTGGACCGCCCAGCAGCGCGAGGCCGACGGCCTGGCCTGGTCCGACGCCTTCCGCGCCATGCGCTGGCAGATGGTGGCGGGCGTGGCCTTCATCATCCCGCTGTGCGTCCGCCCCGATCTGGCGACCTGGTTTGCGCCTATCGTCCTGCCGCTGCTGCTGGCCGCACCGATCTCGGTCTGGACCTCGCGCGTGCGTTCGGGCGACAAGTTGGCCGCCAAGGGCTTCCTGGTGACCCCGGCGCAGGATGGCGTCAGCGTCAATCCGGCCGTGCTGCACACGCCCCGTTCGCCCCTGCGCGCCGTCGCTGGCGGCGTCCTGGCCCCCGTCGTCGCCCCGGCGATGGTCCCGGCCCGTGCGCCTGAGCTGTAAAAGATCGTCCAAACCCGTCAAAAACGATGCGTCACGGCCACAGAGCGGACACAACCGTTAAACCGCCGCTCGACGGCGCGCGCGGGAACACGCACCTTGTGAAGGCTCGCGATGGAAGGAGCCGATTCCATGACTAAGAAGACCGGATCAGACGCCAAGCCCGACCTTCGCCTGGTCGGAACCGAAGCCGCCATCTACGACCTCATGCGCGCGCCCGAGACGACGGGCGAGCGCGTCAAACGTCTGCAGCTTGAAGCCCACGCCCTGGCGCTGGAAGAGATCGAGCAGCTCGAGCGCCTGCTGCTGCAGGCAGCCGAAAAGGCCAAGGAAATCGCTGGCGGCGGCGACGCCTATCCGGTCGGCGCCCGCGAGATCGCCTCGCGCATCGCGGCCGACCTGCCGACGCGGGCCGAGACCATCAAGACCATCGTCAACCGCATCGGCTAAATACGGGCGGCCTCAGGCCAGCACGTCGTCGTAATCCGGGTGCCGCTTGTGCCACGCCACGGCGTAGCTGCAGCGCGGGAACAGCATCAGGCCTTTCTCGCGGGCGTATTCCGCCATCGACTGCATGAACTTGGCGGCTGCGCCTGAGCCGCGCAGCCCCTGCTCCGCCTCGACATGCAGGATCATGCGCGCGCCGCCGCGAACGGCGTACTCCGCCCAGACCTTGCCCGCGCCCGCATCCCCGTCGAAATCCTGCTCGAAGCGGTTCTCGATCGCATCGTCCTTGAACTGACCCATGATGAACTCCTTCGAGCCATCAACAGACGGGGCGGTGGGACGTTCCATCGGTCGGGTGCGTCAGATCGGCTTGTTCTGCAGCAGATTGATCAGGCCCAGCGCACTCTTCACCGTGAACCAGACGCTGATCAGGAACCAGATCAACAGGGACAGCATCAGGAACGGAATGCCGATCAGCACGACCGAGGCGATGGCGCTGACGATGATCGCAACCCAGGCGGCGATGGTCCACCAGAAGACAGACCAGAACAGCGCGATCTGCGCCTCGATATGCTGGCGCGCCACGCCCACCGCCGTATTGCGCGTGACATAGGAAACGATCAGCCCAACCAGCACCAGCACATTGGCGCTTGGGATCGACAACAGAAACAGAGCCCAGGCGATCAGGGCGCCGACCTTGCCTTCAGGCTCCTGTCCCGATGTGAAATTGGGCTCGGTCGTCATGATGGCTCCGTCAGAACAGCAGGGTGTGCGGATTGGAGACGGGCTTGCCGTCCTTCAGCTTCCACACGCCGGACGCCCCGCGCACCAGCACCCACAGCGCCAGCAGGAACAGGACAAAAACGCCGACATTGATCACCACCAGCAGAGCGCCGACCACCGCCGTCACGGCTGCGATCCAAAGGGTGCGCTGCTGATAGATGAAATGGCTGCGGGCCAGGGCGTCGTCCGACGCCCGCCTGACCGTCACCGCCAGCAAGGCCAGAACCGCCGAGGCGCCGAAGGTCGGCACCGCCAGAAGGATCAGCACATAGATGGCGTACAGACCCATGGGTGCAGGCGCAGGCGCGGCCCGACGTTCGGCCAGATCTTCCCGCACCAGGGCTTCGCGCATCGCCGCGACCGGCGCCTGTGCGGATGCGCCGACAGGCTGGACCGGCGAGGTCTGGGCGCGCGCGCGGCGATTGCGGTCAGCCGAGAAACGCGTCTCCAGCGGCGCGCCAAAGGTTTCAGTCCGGTCGAACGGTCCCGGATCAGCCGGTTCGGGCGGATCAAACAGGTCCGGCTCCCGCTCTTCGACAGGTTCGGCGGCGGGCGCGAACACCGGGGTGATGACAGGCTCAGCCTGTGTCTCACGCGGTTGCCCCGCCAGGGCGCGCGGCGAGGCAAACCCGACCAGATCGTCCAGGTCCTGATCGTCGTTTACGCCCGCTGGGCCTTTCGGATCGCCGGGTTCGGCCATGGGTATCGAACGCTTTTCTCACGCCGCGCAGGGCGGCTGGGATTCGCAGACGACAATGGCCGGGTCGCGGGTCAGGCGCAACCGATCAGACGTTAGCGAGACAGCACGATCTCGCAGCCCGGGGCGATCACAGCCTGCAGAGCGCCCGGCTTTTCGATCCGCACCGTCGCCTTCTGTACCCGATGATCGTCCAGGCAGGCGCGCGCCAGACGTTCGGCGAAGGTTTCGACCAGCCCGATATGCCCCTCAGCCGCGATGGCGCGGGCGGCATTGGCCACGGTTTCATAGTTGATGGTGTCGCCCAGACGTTCGATGGGCTTGGGCTCAAGCTCCAGGCTCACGTCGATGACCAGACGTTGAAGCCGCCCCTGCTCATGGTCATAGACGCCGATCCCGGCCTCAACCTCCAAGCCGCGCACAAAGACGCTCAGACGTTCGTAACGCAGCGGCTCATCCGCCGGAAACGGCGACACCGACGACGACTGGACCACGCGGTTACTCCTGGATGTCGGGGGTGCGCCAGGCCAGATGCTGGCCCCCGTCGACGGCGATCATCTGACCGGTCACCATGCGGGCGTCAATGAGCCACAGCACGGCGTCGGCCACCGCTTCGGGACTGCCGGGGGTCTCCAGCAGGGTGCCGCGCGCTTCGGCGGCGAATTCTTCAGGCGTCTGGTGGATGGACGGCAGGGTCGGCCCCGGCCCCACCCCATTGACGCGGATGCCCGGCGCCAGCGCCTGGGCCAGGGTCTGGGTCGCCCACCACAGGCCATTACGCGACAGGCTGTAGGAGAAGAAGCGCGGGTCCGGCTTCAGCACCTTCTGATCCAACAGATTGATTATGACGCCCTGCGTCGTCTGGGCCGCAAACGTCTCGGCCAACACCAGAGGCGCCCGCAGATTGGTTTCGATATGGGTGTCCCAGCTTTCGCGGGTCAGGCCGCCGATCCGGTCGTCCAGAAACACCGAAGCGTTATTGATCAGGACGTTGACCGCACCCAACGCTGCACCGGCGGCGGGGATCAGGCCACGCACGCGGCTCTCATCCTTCAGGTCGGCCTGCAGCAGACAGGCGCGACGCCCCAGAGCCGCGATTTCATCGGCCAGGGACTGGGCCTCAGCACCTGAGGCATGATGATGGATCGCCACGTCGAAGCCGGCCTTGGCCAGCGTCAGGCAGATCGTGCGTCCGATCCTGCGCGCCCCGCCCGTGACCAGCGCGACGCCCCGCGCCGATGGTTCAGTCAACCCGACCGAACTCGAAATAGTTGATGGCCGCGACGACGGCGATGAAGGCGAAGATGATGCCGAGAGCCAGCATGGGATGCTCCTGTTCGTTCCACCCCGATTAAAGCGGAGCGGCCTGCTGTTCAAGCCGCCCTGACGCCGTCATGTTCATCCGATGACCAACTGGCGCCAGCACGTCGAACCCTTTTCCCGGCCCTTCTTCTTCCTCTGGTCGCGACTGACGCGCGGCAAGACGCTGGGCGTGCGGGGTGTGGCGGTGGATGGCGAAGGGCGCGTGCTGCTGGTCAAACACACCTATCTGGCGGGCTGGTGGCTGCCGGGCGGCGGGGTAGACAAGGGCGAGACGACCCAGGCCGCCGTGGTGCGCGAACTGCGGGAAGAAGCCGGACTGATCGCGCGGGGCGAGCCAATCCTGCTGTCCGTCCATTCCAATGAGCGCTTCTTTCCCGGCGACCATGTCGTTGTCTTCCGCATCGACGACTTCGACATGAGCGAGCGCACCAGCCATGGCGAGATCGCCGAAATCGGCTGGTTCCACCCTGACGCCCTGCCCGAGGACACGCACCGCGCCACGCGGGCGCGGATCGAGGAAGTGTTCAAGGGCCGAGTTGTCGACGTCTTCTGGTAGGCGCGCACGACCCCCGTTGCGCCGCAGTCAGCCTACGGGACCAACCGCCAGATCGTTGAGCCACAGAGCCCGGCGCGCGGTCCAGTCGAGCCACCATTGCGCGGCGATGATCCGATAGACGGTGCCCTGACGACCCGCATAGACCGTGATGGAGTCCCTGCGTCCCGTTTCCCATGCCGACTGCCCCGCGATCAGGCTGCTGCGTCCTTCGTCGGTCATGTCCTCAGCCGTCTTGGCCTGATCCAGCCATTTCACCATCAAGGCTTCCCACGCCTCGGCCTCTGCGCCGAGACAGGCGGTCATGCCGACCGTGCCCTGGCCCTGGCCCTGGCCCTGCGGCGTATCCTGGCAGGGCTTACTGAACACCCCGATGCAGGACGAAGCCTCACCCGGTTCTGCGGCGGACAGGCAGGTCTCGATCTGTGACACCCGTTGCGCCAGCGGCGTATCACCCGGATCCTGAAGGCTTGAACTTGCCGGCTGGGCGCCCGCCATCGCCAGACCCGCAATCATTACAAACGCCAGCATCAATCGTCCCCTTCCAATCGCGTCCGTGATCCGGCGCGCCTATATAAGTCGCGATGATTGCGAGCGATCCACCGATTCCCGAAAATCCCCCCCTGGCCGCCGCCGCCCTGATCGCGGATGAAGCCCGGCGCGCGCCGGACAAACCGGGCGTCTATCGCATGTATGGCGAGGACGGATCGTGCCTGTACGTCGGCAAGGCCAAGTCGCTGAAGAAGCGCATCATCCAGTATGCGCAAGGGCGTTTCCACACCCAGCGCATCGGCCTGATGGTGTCGCAGACCCGGTCGATGGAACTGGTGGTCACGGCGTCGGAGACCGAGGCCCTGCTGCTGGAATCCAACTTCATCAAGAAGCTGAAGCCGCGCTTCAACGTGCTGCTGCGCGACGACAAGTCCTTCGCCGAGCTGATGATCCGAAGCGACCACCGCGCCCCGCAGATCAGGAAACATCGCGGCGCACACACGACGCCGGGCCAGTATTTCGGTCCCTTCGCCTCGACCTGGGCGGTGAACCGGACGCTGAACACATTGCAGAAGGCCTTCCTGTTGCGGTCATGTTCGGACAGCGTCTATGAGACACGCACCCGCCCCTGCATGCTGCACCAGATCAAGCGTTGCTCGGCGCCCTGCACCGGCCTGATCTCGCTGGAGGATTACGGCGAACTGGTCACCGAGGCCGAGGCCTTCCTGCGTGGCAAGTCGCGCGCCGTCATCGGCCGCCTGTCCGGCGAGATGCAGGCGGCGTCCGACGAAATGGACTTCGAACAGGCCGCCCGCGTCCGCGACCGCATCCGGGCGCTGTCGGCCATTTCGATGGAAAACTCGGTCAGCGCCGACAGTGTGGCGGAAGGCGATGTCTTCGCCCTGCATTCGGACGGCGGACAGGCCTGTGTTCAGGTCTTCTTCTACCGCGCGGGCCAGAACTGGGGCGGGCGGGCCTATTTCCCGCGTGTGGACAAGACCGATACGGACCCTGAGATTCTGGCCGCCTTCCTGGGCCAGTTCTATGAGGACAAGCCCATCCCGCGCCTGATCCTGTCCAACGTGCGCCCGCATGAGCTGGAGTTGCTGGAGGAAGCCTTCTCGATGAAGGCGGAGCGCAAGATCGAGATCGTGCGGCCCCAGCGCGGCGAGAAACTGGCCCTGATCGACCACGCCCTGACCAATGCGCGTGAGGCCCTGGGCCGCCGTCTGGCCGAAAGCTCGGCACAGGGCAAAATCCTGGACGAAGTCTGCGAGGCCTTTGGTCTGGAGGCCCGGCCTGAGCGGATCGAGATCTACGACAACGCCCACATCCAGGGCACCAACGCGGTCGGCGGCATGGTGGTGGCGGGGCCGGACGGTTTCCAGAAATCCCAGTATCGCAAGTTCAACATCCGCGGCGAAGACCTGACGCCCGGCGACGACTACGGCATGATGCGCGAGGTGATGCGCCGCCGCTTCGCCCGTCTGGTCAAGGACGAGGAGGAAGGCGAGGCCAAGGGCGAAGATGTCGTTCGCCCCGACCTGCTGCTGATCGACGGCGGCGCCGGGCAACTGGCCGAGGTTCTGGCCGTCATGGCCGATCTGGGCGGTCTGGATGACATCGCCGTGGTCGGCGTGGCCAAGGGGCCGGATCGCGATGCGGGGATGGAGAAGTTCTTCATGCCCGGCAAGGCCCCCTTCATGCTGCCGCTGAAGTCGCCCGCCCTCTATTATCTGCAGCGATTGCGCGACGAGGCCCACCGCTTCGCCAACGGCGCCCACGCCAAGCGCCGCTCGATGGACATCAAGAAGAACCCGCTGGACGAGATCGAAGGCGTCGGCCCCGGCCGCAAGAAAGCCCTGCTGCACGCCTTCGGTTCAGCCAAGGGCGTGGGCCGTGCCTCTGTGTCCGACCTGATCAAGGTCGACGGCATCAGCCAGCCGCTTGCCGAACGCATCTACGCCTTCTTCCGTAAAAGCTGAACCCAGCCTAGAAAGCCGCTCATGAGCGCATCTGATGACGAACTGACCGCCGGCTATCACCGCTTCCGCGCCGAGCGTTGGCCTGCCGCCCATGCCGAGTATGAGGCGCTGGTCAAAGGCCAGAAACCGCACACCCTGATCGTGGCCTGTTCCGACAGCCGCGCCGACCCGGCCCTGATCTTCGACGCCAAGCCGGGCGAACTGTTCGTGGTCCGCAACGTGGCCAATCTTGTGCCGCCCTATGAGCCAGACGGCCTGCTGCACGGCGTGTCGGCGGCGCTGGAGTTCGGGGTCAAGGTTCTGAACGTGCGCCGTATCGTGGTCATGGGCCATGCCCACTGCGGCGGGGTCAACGCCATGCTGCACGGTGCGCCCGACAACTGCGCAGACTTCGTCGCACCTTGGGTGGCGCAGGGCACGCCCGTCGTGCGCCACGTCGCCGAGACAGTCCCGCCGCACGAAGTGGACCGCGCCGCCGAGGAAGCCATCGTTCGTCTGTCGATCCGCAACCTGCGCACCTTCCCCTGGATTGCAGAGCGTGAGGCGGCGGGCGAACTGACGCTCAGCGGCCTGCATTTCGGCATCGCGGACGGCGTGCTGCGCGCGTTGACCGACAAGCCACGGTTCGAACCGTTGGCCTGAACATTGGCCTGAACATTGGCCTGATCGCCGAACCGTGCCACACCCGGGGCGTTGCAACGGACATGACGATGAGCACCGCCCACCACATTAATCCGATCCCGAACATCCTGACCGGCATCCGCCTGTTCGCCGGGGTGGTGATGTTCGCCATGCTGGCGGGTGCGGCGCCCGGTGCGCTGGACGCCTGGCTGTCGCCCGACACCCAGTTGCAGTTCGGCGTCTGGGCCTTCTGGATCTTCGTCATCGCCGCCTCGACCGACTGGGTCGACGGTTTCCTGGCCCGACGCTGGAACTCGACCACGCGCTGGGGCGCCATCCTTGATCCCATCGCCGACAAGGTTCTGATCACCGGCGCTATTCTGGGCGTGCTGGCGTCCGGCTCCCTGCCGGGGATCGCCCTGCCCTGCGGCCTGATCCTGTTCCGCGAGTTCGCCGTATCCGCCCTGCGCGAGACGATGGCCGGGCGCATCGAACTGCCGGTGACCCTGGCGGCCAAGTGGAAGACCACGGTGCAGATGGTGGCTCTGGCCGCCCTGCAGCTGACCCTGTTGTGGAGCGGTTTCGGACTTCAGAACGAGGACGGTTCACCCCTGTCGTGGCAACCGGCGTTTGAGACCTTTGCGGTCTTCCTGATCTGGTTCGCCGCCGTCATCACACTGTGGACCGGGTGGCAGTATTTCCGCGAAGCCCGCCGTCAGATGCAGGATCTTTAAGGCCGGAACGCCTAGGGCCTGAGCGTCAGACCCGCCGGGGTGGCTTCGAACGCCGACAGCCGCCCCAGATAGCTCATGCCCAGCAGCGAATAGGTCAGGCCGTCCTCGAACACGAGGGCCTGAACCTTGTCGATCCGTGCGCCTGATACGGATACCGAAGACAGTTCGACCGGCGCCGCGCGCACCATGCCCGACGCCGTCTGCACCTTGCCGGTAAACTCTGACGGCGTAGGATTAACGCCCAGACGCCGTGCGTCCTCACGCGTCAGGGCCACCAGACTGGCGCCCGTATCCACCAGCACCCGCACAGCGTGGCCGTCGATACGGGCCTGCGCCCAGTAGTGACCGTCGGCGGCGCGCACGACCTGTGCAGGATGGCCTGTCGCCGGTTCCAGAAGCGGGACCGGGGCCTGAACGACCGGGATCGGAGCGGAAGCCGCCAGGGCCTCTCCGCCGCCTTCGAAGTGCCGAATGACCAGCGCCGTGCTGAACGCGGCGAGCAAGGCCCCGCTGAGAACGGCTGCAGACTGGAAATCAACACGGATCATCAAGGGCGCTTTGGCTGCATCGCAAGACGCGACGTCGCCGTTCTAGGCGCCTGAGGTTGGGATGCCGTGAAGCGACTTGGCTGATGAAATCTTAAAGCTTGGACGGATCGACCTGCGACCGCCGCGACGGCAGTTCGGCCATGACCGCGGCCCGTTCCTCATTCGTCAGCGCCCGCCACCCGGCGATTTCTTTCAGGGTGCGAAAACAGCCCAGACACAGGCCGCTTTCGCCATCGACAGCGCACACCATGACGCAGGGCGTGGCGATCGCCTTGGGCGGTCCGGGGCGGGCGATAGGCTCGGTCATCGTGACACTGTCACAAAATTTACTCCGAATGCTGAGCGATAAATTTGCATTTTTTACGAAACTGACTATCTTGGGTTCTGACGCGAAACGACTGAGGGTGGAATCCCCATTGGTACGACGTGTCTCTTTTCATCGTTCTGCGAAAGGAGACGCCAAGATGAACGATAAGGAGCGTAACCTCCAACACGCCATGATGTCCTTTGCCCTGTGGGGCGGGATGCTGGTGAACACGCGGCAGATGCCGTCCAACTCCAATCGGGTGGTCAGCCATCCGTCCAACTTCGTACCCTATACGATCAAGAAACGCTGACGGCCTAAAGGGCTGACAGCCAGGAAGCCCCGGTCTCATCCGGGGCTTTTGCAATTCCGGGCTTGCGTGACGCAGCGGCGGCGGTCGATGAGGGGGCGAACACGGAGATGACGCATGGGCCTGATCGCTGAAACCAGACAGGACGGCATCCTGATCTGGACGCTGGACCGCGAGGCGCGTCTGAACGCCCTGCCCGACATGACGGACGGTGACGAGTTCGCCGACGCCTGCGCCCGCGCCAATGCCGATACATCCGTCAAATGCGTGGTCCTGACGGGTGCGGGGCGAGCGTTCTCGGCCGGGGGCGACCTGACGGCCATGCGCGACAAACGTGACCTGTTCGAAGGGTCGGGGGCCGAGATTCGCGTCCGCTATCGCCGCATCGTCCACCGCATCGTGCGGTCGCTCTATGATCTGGAGATGCCGCTGGTGTCGGCGGTCAATGGTCCGGCCATGGGTCTGGGCTGCGGCATCGCCACCACCGCCGACATCCGCATCGCCTCGGACCGCGCCAGCTTCGGCGTGCCGTTCCTGAAGCTGGGCATCATTCCCGGAGACGGCGGGGCGTGGCGTCTGCCGCGCGATGTCGGATACGCCCGCGCGGCGGAAATGCTGTTCACAGGACGCAGCATCGACGCCGAGACGGCCGAGCGCTGGGGGCTGGTCAACCGCGTCGTGCCGCATGAACGGCTGATGGAGGAAACCCTGACCACCGCCGCCCAGATCGCCGCCCAACCGTCCCAGGCCCTGCGCATGGCCAAGACCCTGATGCGTCAGGGGCGCGACCAGACGTTTGAACAGATTCTGGAACTGTCAGCCGCCATGCAGGCCATCGCCCACCTGACCGACGACCATCAGGAAGGCGTCTCCGCCGTGCTGGAAAAACGTCCCGGCGATTTCTCAGGCCGATGAGCCCTCGCGAAAGCTGAAACTCAGCGCGAACATGCCAAGGCAGATCGCGCTGCTGACCGCCAGCGCCACGCCCGGCGACGCATCCATGGCCAGCGCATAGGCCGCGGGTGCTGCGGCCTGAACATAGCGGGCGGGCGTCAGGATCAGCGCCTGCCGCATCCCGTACCGCTCGGCCCCAAACACCTTCAGCGGCAATGCGCCGGAGGCCACGGACAGAAACCCGTTGCCCATGCCCTGTCCAATGGCCACCGCTGGCGCTCCCACCGTCCCGAACAGGGTCGCGATCAAGGCTCCGACCGGATGGAACAGGGCCGCCAGCCGCGCTGTCAGGATGGGGTGCGAGCGGTGCAGCACAGTGATGTCCAGCAGGCGCACCACCATGGCGCTGGCCGCCATCAGACCCGCCGCCCACGCCGCACGCTCCACCGTCATGCCCAGATCGACCAGCAGGCGCGGCAAATGCGCCGCCATGGCCGACGCCACCGCCCAGGCCCCGGCGAAGAAGATCGCCATGCGGATCATGGTCGGGGTCCAGCGCATCGGCGACTTATCGACCACCGCGTCCGCCCCCGCTTTTCTCTGCGGCAGCACAATCAGGGCGATCGGCAGACAGACAAACAGATGCAGGGCCGCCCAGAAGCCGAATGCGGCGCGCCAGCCCGCCATATCCAAAACTTCTCGACTGATCGGCCAGCCCAGCGCGCCGCCCAGCGCGCCTAGCAGGGACACCGCCGCAATCGCCCGCCGCGCGCCCTGCCCCTGCATCTCCACCAGAACGGCGAAGGCCGTGCCGTAAAGGCCCGCCGCCATGCCAATGCCCAGCAGCACGACGCCGATGCACAAGACCAGCGGATGCGGCGCGGCGGCCATCAGCAGAAGGGCGACGGCGAAGGCCAGGTTCGACGCCGCCAGCACGCGCGCCCCGCCGATGCGCTCAATCGCCTGTCCCGCATAAGGCGTCAGGACGGCGGAAACCAGAAAGGCGCCAGAGAGCGCCAGAAACACCGACGCCGTGCCGATGCCCAGCGCCACAGCCGCCGGATCGGCCATGACGCCCAGCAGATAATAGCTGGAGGCGAAGGCCACCGCCTGACCCAGGCCAAGCACGAGAACAATCATACGGACAGAAGACATCACGAGTGGATGCCGCAGGCCATGCAGCACTGAAATCGAGTTTCAGGCCCACGCCATGTGCGAAAAACTCACAGACCCGGAAAGACCTGATCTCACAGGCAAAAGAAAAGGCGGCCCGGATCGCGCCCCGGCCGCCTCTTCATCCTTCAGGTGTTCACACCCGGCCTACTGTGAACGCATCGCCTGGGCGGGGCCGACGCCGGTCGCCGCCTGACGCTTGGCGCCTGCCGTCTCGCCGGGCTTCATGAACTTGACCAGAACCCGCTGGCCGATCAGCAGCGGCGCATCGCCTGCCGAGGCCACGACCTCGACCACGCGTTCGTCGGTGCGTTGCGAGGGATCGTCCGAGGCCAGTTTGCGGGCGCCGAACACCGCCGCGCGGCGCAGGACCGTGCCGATGTAGATCTTGCTGGAATCGCCTTCCGGGCTGATCTCGACCGCCTGACCGTCGGTCAGGTTGGGCAGGTCGCTTTCCACCACTTCGGCGCGGACGATGCGGGGCGCATCCGGCTCCAGATCGAACATGGTCGAGACGTTCAGGGTCGAGGCGCCGGCGCCGGGGTTGGCGTAGCGGCGAACAATCCGGCCGGCGCTGGGCGCGCGGATGACCGTCAGTTCCTGATTATAACGCGCCTGATCCAGCTGGGCGCGGGCGGTCTGGACCGCAGCCTGCTGCGAACCCAGACGGGCCTGAGCCGTGGCCACGGCGTCCGCCGCCTGATCGACGCGCTGGGCGGCGACGAAGTTGGTGGCGGCCAGACGCTGCAGACGTTCCTGCTCACGTTGGGCGGTGCGGATGTCGACGCGGATCTGATTCAGTTGGCTATCAGCCTGCGCCACAGCGGCGGCGGCGCTCTGCACGGCCAGACGCGGTTCGTCGTCTTCCTGACGGGCCAGAATCTGACCTGCGGTGACGCGCTCGCCTTCCTGCACCAGCACCTCACGGACGATGCCGCCGCGACGGGCCGCGATCTGGATGATGCCGCCCTCGACATCCACCTTGCCGTTGGCGATGGCGGCGTAGGGGCTCTCGACCTTGGTGGCCGCCGCCTTGGCCTGTTCTTCCTTCTTGGCCTTGGCCGAGGACTGGAACAGCATGAAGCCGACCACCAGCACGATCACCAGCAGCAGGCCGAACCATGTGCGTTTTTTCTTCAGGAAGCCGGGCATTGGGCGTTTCGTCCTAAGGGGTTCAGTCGTGTTGTTCAGTGCGACGCCAGAATGGCGTTCGGATCGGGAATGCGGCGTTGGTCATCAAGGATCTTGCCGTCCTCGATGTGGATGACCCGGTCAGCCCAGGCCTCAAGGCGCGGGTCGTGGGTCACGCAGATGACGGCGGCGCCGTGTTCGGTGGCGGCGCGGCGCAGCAGCTTGATCACCACCTGGCCGTTCTCGCCATCCAGAGCCGAGGTCGGTTCATCGGCGAACAGGATCTTGGGGTCTTTAGCCAGGGCGCGGGCGATGGCGACGCGCTGCTTCTCACCCCCCGACAGGGCGGCGGGGCGCAGGTGAAGACGATGCGCCAGCCCCACTTCCTCTAGCGCCGTCGTGGCGCGCTTTCTGGCCTGACCGGACGTCAGACCCTGAAACTTCAGCACCGTCTCGACCTGCTGCAACGCCGTCAGCGCCGGGAACAGGTTGAAGCCCTGGAAGATGAAGCCGCAGTTATCCAGTCGGAACTTGTCGATCCGTCCGGTGGACAGCCGCCACAGGTCATCGACGTCCAGAATATCGACGCGGCCCTCTTCCGGCTTCAGCAGGCCGGACAGGGCGGCGATCAGCGTCGACTTGCCCGACCCTGACGGTCCCATGACCATGGTCAGGTCGCCGTGCCGCGCGTCGAAATCGACGCCTTTCAGCACCTCGACCCAGGACTTGCCGGACTTGAAGCGCTTGACCACGCCGTTGGCTTCGATGGCGAAATCGCCGTGCTTGCCGTGGACTTTCGTGTGAATGCTCATCGCAGCAGGTCCGCCGGTTGGCTGTTCTTGAGGATGCCCAGCGACAGCAGGCCCGACGCCATGGCGATGGCGATCAACCCCGCCCCAACCACGACCAGCAGCCATAACGGCAGGGAGATGATCACGGCCCCCATCGTGGCCAGCAGCGAAACCAGCCACGTCAGGAAGATGGCGGCGGCGACACCGACCACGCCGACCCAGAAGCTCAGCTCGACCACGATACGGCGCAGACTGCCCATGCCGACGCCGAGGGCGCGAAGGGAGGCGAACTCCTTGATGTTAGCCATGATGGCCCCGCGCAGCGTCTGCCAGGTGATAGCCACGCCGATGATGATCCCCAGCACCACGCAGCCGCCGATGATGATGACCAGGATGCCTTCCTCGAACATGGCGCCCGCATTGGCGTCGGCCAACTGCTGCTTGGTCCAGGCCTTCCACTGGCCCTTGCCCATTTCATTCAGTTGATCGACCACGATCTGTGAACGGGCGGGATCACGCAGCTTGACCATCAGAGGACCGACGCGCGGGCCGGTGTCGGCCTGCCCCAGCATCCGCAGAGTGTCGCGCGACATGACCACGCCCGGCTGCATCATATTGGGATAGCCGCGCGTCACGCCGACGACCGTGACCGTCTGACCATTGTACAGCGCCTTGTCGCCCAGCTTGACGCCCAGCGTATTCAGAGCGGTTTCGTCAACCGCGACGGTGTAGGGCTGGCGCAGCGCATCGACCAGTTCCTGAGAATAGTCGGTCGGAATCGTCACCGAACCCGGGCGGGTGTCGATGATGCTGGTCTGGACCCATTTCTGGCGCGGCGCGCCCTGGCTGGCGTTGTCCGCCTGACTCTTGGTCGGGTCCACATTCTTGATGTTCTGGAACGAGCCCCCCGCACCATCCAACGGCATGACCTCGGTCACTTCAGGATGGTTATAGGCCAGCGGAATGAACCGGCGCGGTACGCCCGACGGCCCGTTCATGATGCTCTTGGCGCCCGGCTGCAGGATGAAGATGTCGGCACCCGACCGTTCAATGGTCGCGGTGAATCCCTTGCCGATGCCGATGAAGACACCGGTCATGGCCAGGACCAGCAGGCCCGACAGGGCCAGCGCCATGACCGCCGCCATATAGCGGCGCCACTCGAATAGCAGCGTTGAAAGCGCAAGCGACATGGTCGTCGATAAACCCCTGGTACGTCCGTCTATCTGACGGCGCGCCACCCTCCGGCCAAGTTAAATCGGGGTAAGGGTTTGGGGCGCCCCGCCGTTGCTTCGCGTAAAACGTGCGACTAAGGCGACACAGGTTGCTTGGCGTCGCCCCCTTTATGGCGCTAGTTACAGAATAACACACGGGACAAAAACGTCCCGCCCCCGGGAGACTATCCACCATGTCCTTGCCTTCACTTCGCTTCACCGCCTCGCTGGCCGCCCTTGGCGCCGCGACAGCCGTCCTGTCCGCCCCCGCCTCGCCCGCCAAGGCGGATGAAGGCATGTGGACGTTCGACAACTTCCCCATCGCGACGGTGAACCAGAAGTACGGCACCAACATCGACCAGGCCTGGCTGGACCGCGTGCGCAACGCCGCTGTGCGCCTGCAGGGCTGCTCGGCCTCGCTGGTGTCGGGCGAAGGCCTGATCCTGACCAACCACCACTGTGTCGTGTCGTGCGTGCAGGACCTGTCCACGGCCCAGAACGACTACGTCAAGAACGGCTGGATGCCCGCCACCCGTGAAGACGAAAAGAAATGCCCCGGCCAGACGGCTGAAATCCTGACCGACATCGTCGATGTGACCGCCCGCGTCACCGGCGCCGGCGCCGGTCTTGAAGGCGCCGCCTTCGTCCAGGCCCGCGCCGCCGAGATCGACAAGATCCAGAAAGAGACCTGCGGCGACGACCAGAAGCTGACCTGCCAGGTCATCAGCTTCTACCGCGGCGGCCAGTACAAGCTGTACAAGTTCCGCAAGTACGACGACGTGCGTCTGGTCTTCGCGCCTGAGTTCCAGGCGGCCTTCTTCGGCGGCGACCCGGACAACTTCAACTTCCCGCGCTACGCCCTGGATGCCGGTTTCCTGCGCATCTACGAGGACGGCAAGCCGGTCGCCACGCCGAACCACCTGACCTGGAACGCCAACGCGCCCAAGGAAGGCGACGTCACCTTTGTCGCGGGCAACCCCGGCTCGACCTCGCGCCTCTTGACCATGGCGCAACTGGATGTGCTGCGTGACCAGCAGATGCCGCTGACGCTGATCCAGTCGTCGGAACTGCGCGGCCGTCTGATCGAATACGCCACCACCGGCGAAGAGCCCAAGCGCGTCACCGTCGACCCGCTGTTCGGCCTGGAGAACAGCTTCAAGGTCTTCTACGGCCAGCAGGGCGCCCTGACCGACCCGGCCTTCATGGGCACCAAGCGTCGTGAAGAACAGGAACTGCGCCAGCGCGTCGCCGCCGACCCGACTCTGGCCGCCAGCATTGGTGATCCGTGGGCTGATCTGGAGCGCATCTCCGCGACCCAGCGCGATCTGTTCCTGCCCTACCGTCAGCTGGAATCCGCCGCCGGTCAGCGTTCGTCGCTGTATTCCTATGCCCGGTCCATCGTCCGCGCCTCCAAGGAACGCGCCAAGCCCGTCGCCGAGCGCCGCGCCGGTTACTCGGACGCTGACATCGCGTCGCTGGGCCGCCGTCTGGCGACCGAAACGCCGATCTCGACCGATCTGGAGAAGATTTTCATCGATTTCTGGCTGTCCAAGACCCGCGAATACCTGACCGTCGACAACACCGACGTTAAGGCGCTTCTGGGCACGGAAAGCCCCGAACAGGTCGCCGCCCGTCTGGTCGACGGCACGCGTCTGGCCGACCCAGCCTTCCGCGCCCAGGCCCTGGCCATGACGCCCGAGCAACTGGCTGCATCGGGCGATCCGCTGATCAAGTTCGTGCTGGACAACGACAACGCCGCCCAAGCCGTCCGCACCCAGTGGGAAGCCGCCGTCTCCGGCCCGACCAGCCGTGCAGGCGAAAAGATCGCCCAGGCCCGCTTCGCCGTTTACGGCACCAACCTGTACCCCGACGCGACCTTCTCGCTTCGTCTGTCCTATGGTCAGGTCAAGGGCTGGACCTATCGCGGCGTGACCGTCACGCCCTTCACCGAGATCGGCGGCCTGTATCAGCGCAACACCGGCGCCGAGCCGTTCAACGCCGCGACCGACTGGCTGGCGGCCGAAAGCAAGGTCAACAAGTCGACCGTCTATGACTTCGTTTCGACCAACGACATCATCGGCGGTAACTCGGGCTCGCCCGTGATCAACGCCAAGGGTGAAGTCATCGGCGCGGCCTTTGACGGCAACATCCACTCGCTGGGCGGCAGCTTCGGATACGACCCCGAACTGAACCGCACGGTGACGGTCTCGACCGCCGCCATCACCGAGGCCCTGCGCAACGTCTACAACCAGCCGCGCCTGCTGCGCGAACTGGGCGTTCGTCGCTAAGT
>NZ_JABAZW010000124.1:0-5333 GCF_018608325.1 Brevundimonas sp.
CCGCCAGCAAAGCCTCGGCGCGGTTTTCATGCTGACCCGCCAGATCCATCAGATCTGAACCGCCGCCCAGGCTCAGGGCGGCGGCGCCCGCCGACAGAACGCAGCGCCCGCCAGAACAGCGGCGACGCCGAGCTTCAGTCCATAGACGACGCTGGGCTTCATGAAAGACGCTCCCCCTCGACGCCGCAGCGTCCTCATGCGCTGATCCGCCGCATTCGAACATCGAACAGGCGGCTGGGCGCTGGCACCGCTTACAGCCCGCACGGCCGCAACGCAAAATCTCTGATCATCCGTACGGATGCATTTCATGGCGTTGCGAACGACTGACAGATCGCCTGTTCAAATCAGACGCTGAACGGCCCCCGCCTGCCAATGCTGCATTGCGGTCATCGATGACTTGGAAACAGGCTTCGCCTTACGCTATAGAGAGCTCAAGTTTCGATTGGGGACAGCTCACATGCTGAATTGGTTGCGCGCAGGGCTTGTGGGCCTGATGCTGGTTGTCGGCGCGTCCGGCTGCGCCTCGTCGCCAGCTGGCGCCGAATCCCTGGCGGCCATTGTCGCTCCGTCGGGCGATGAGCCCGTCGTTGTTCGCTCGGTGCCAGAATATCGTCTGGGCGCGGCGGACAAGGTTCGCGTCAACGTCTTCGGCGAAGAAGCCCTGACCGGCGAATTCATCGTCGGCGGCAGCGGCAAGGTCTCTCTGCCCCTGATCGGCGAAGTTCAGGCGGCCGGCCTGACCATCGGCCAATTTCAGGAAGAAATCGCCCAGGCCCTGCGTCAGGGTTATATCAACGAACCGCGCGTCTCGGCCGAAGTGCTGAACTACCGCCCCTTCTACATCCTGGGCGAAGTGAAGAAGCCGGGCGAATATCCCTACACCAACAACCTGACGGTGCTGAACGCCGTGGCCACGGCCGAGGGCTTCTCCTACCGCGCCAACACACGGGTGGTTTACATCAAGCGCGCCGACGGCGTGGGCGAACAGGCCTTCCCGCTGACCACCGCGACCCAGGTGGCGCCGGGCGACACCATCCGCATCGGCGAACGCTTCTTCTGACAAGACGACGCTTGCCAAGCGCCGTCAGACCGCTGATCTAGGCCTGATGTTCGGCAAGCTGTTCAAATCCCGCCCAAAGGCCGCGCCTGCGCGCACCGCTGCGACCCCAGACGACACCGTCGTCTGGGCTGTCGGCGATGTGCATGGGCGTCTGGACCTGCTGGAGCCGCTGGCGGATGCGATGATCGAAGACCTGATCCGCTCGCCTGCACGGCGAAAGGTCATCGTCTTCCTGGGCGACTACATCGACCGAGGCCCGGATTCGAAGGGCGTCATCGACCGGCTGGCCGCCATCAAGGCAGAGGGCCTGATCGAGACCCACTTCCTGCGCGGCAACCACGAAGAGCGGATGGAAGCCTTTTTGACCGACGCCGACCTGGGGCCGGGCTGGTGCGACTATGGCGGGCGCGAAGCCCTGCTGTCCTATGGCGTCATTCCGCCGATGCTGAAGACCGACGCCGAGGGCTGGACCGCCGCCTGCGAGGCGCTGAACGCCGCCGTCAGCGACCGCCAGCGCGCCTTCCTGAACGGCCTGCAGTACAGCGTCTCCATCGGCGACTATTTCTTCGCCCACGCTGGCGCAGAGCCGGGCGTGCCTCTGGACCAGCAGGACCCGCGCCAGTTGATGTGGGTGCGCCAGCCCTTCCTCGACAATCCCGATCCGTTCGAACGGGTGGTGGTCCACGGCCATACGCCGTCAGAGGCGGTTCACGCCGACTATCGCCGCATCGGGGTGGACACCGGCGCCTATGCGACCGGGGTGTTGACGGGCCTGCGCCTGGAAGGCACCACGCGCGAGCTGATGCAGACGGCAGGCGGGCGTTCGAAGGTGACGATCAGCCGTCATCCGCTCTAGAGCGGCATCGCCATGATTTCCTTGTAGGCCGAGATCACCTGATCGCGGACCGAGATGACGGTTTCCAGCGAGGCCTCGGCAGAGCTCAGGGCCGTGACCACGTCGATCAGGCTGCCCTGTCCCTGGATGGAGCTGGCCATCTGGGTTTCCGCCGCCTTCGACTGCTGCGCCATGTCGGTCATGGCGTTCTTGACCAGATCGGCGAAACCGCCGTCGCCGACGCCGGGCGCGTTGGCGGCGGACGCTGTGGGCGCCGTGGGCGCGGCGACACCCTGAACGGCGGCATAGGCGCGGGCGGCCATCATGGGGTTCATGACTTAGGCTTCCTCAGCGCTTGATGATGTCGAGGGTGCGGGCGTCCATCGACCGCGCCGTCTCGATGACGTTCAGATTGGCCTCATAGGCGCGCTGCGCCTCGCGCATATCCATCGCCTCGACCAGGGTGTCGACATTGGGCCGCATCACATAGCCCTGAGCGTTCGCCGCCGGGTGCGACGGGTCATAGTCCATCTTGAAGTCACCCAGATCAGGACGGACCTCAGCCAGGGCCACGCCGGTTGCGCCGTCGACATCGCGCGGCTGGAAAACCGGAATCTGGCGGCGATAGGGCTCGCCGCCCGGCGTGCGGGCCGTCGACTGGGCGTTGGCGATATTCTCCGCAATGAGCCGCATCCGCGACTGCTGCGCCTTGAGGGCGGAGGCGGCGACGGCCATGGAGGGATTCGAGGGGGGGATGGGATCAGGCATGGATCAGTTCCTCAACCCGCACCGGGCTTCTTGGCCGCCATGCGAATCATCGACATGGATTTCTGATAGAAGCCGATGGCGGCGTCATAGGCCATGCGGCTCTCAGCCATCTTCAGCATCTGCTCCTCCACCACGACCGAGTTGCCGTCCAGCGTGGTTTCCGAATCCGGCGACTTGGTCGTCTCGAACCGATAACCCGATCCGGGCGGCGTGAAATGGGCGCCGCTGGTGCGCTCCATCTGCACGGCGCCGCCTCCGCGCGAGCGCATGGCTGCAGCGAAGTCGGTCGGCATCTTCAGATCACGCCCGACAAAGCCCGGCGTGTCCGAGTTGGCCACGTTCTCTGCGATCAGGCGCTGGCGCTCGTCCAGCCAGCCCAGACGGCCCTTGATCTGGCCCAGCAGAGGTATGTCGGCGACGCCCATGGCGGTCTCCCGTGCAACGCGGATGCGCGCGATCGGCAGAAAATGCCGCCTGCATGGTTAATAGGCCGTTATCTCAACGCCTCGTTAACCGTGGTGGTTAAGACTTATGGGGACAGCGCCGACCGCGCGGGGCCTTTTAGCGTATGAATCTCCTCGATCTTGCCCGGGCCGTCTTCGGTCTGGCCTTCACCCTGGGTTTGATCGGCGTCGCCGCCTGGGCTGCACGACGCTATGCGCCCAAACTGATGGCCCGGCTCAGCGCCGAAAAAGGCGCACGGCGCCTGCAGGTGGTCGAGACCCTGGTGCTGGACCCCGCGCGCCGTCTGGTTCTTGTGCGGGTCGATGACGAGGAACGCCTGATCCTGCTGGGCGAGGGCCGCGAACTGATCGAACCGCGTCAGCCGGGAGCGGCCCAGTGAAACACAGCCCTTCCGCCTCAGCCGCAACAGCCCGTGCGCCCAAACTGAGCTGGTGGGGCGCGCCGACCGGCGCAGAGTTGAAACGCGCCGCCATCCTGTCGCTGTTCACCACCCTGGTTTGCCTGGTCTGGCCCGTCGCAGCCCTGGCCCAGCAGGCGGCGCAGGGCGGTTCGGCCATCAATATCGACCTGGGAAACGGAGCGGGCCTGACCCAGCGCGTCGTCCAACTGGTCGGCCTGATGACGGTGCTGTCCCTGGCCCCGTCCATCGTCATCATGACGACCAGCTTCGTGCGGATCGTCGTGGTTCTGTCGCTGCTGCGCACGGCGCTGGGCCTGCAGCAGTCTCCGCCAAACGCGGTTCTGGTGTCTCTGGCCATGTTCCTGAGCGCCATCGTCATGGCCCCGACCTGGCAGGACGCCTATGATTCGGGCATCCGCCCCTTGATGGATCAGCAGATCGAACTGCCCCAGGCCTTCGATCAGGCATCGGAACCTGTGAAGACTTTCATGCTGGCCCAGGTGGACCGTTCGGACCTCGCCCTGTTCACCCGTTTGAGCAAGATCCAGCCGACCCCGAACCTGCAGGACCTGCCACTTCGGGTGGTCACGCCGGCCTTCATGATCAGCGAGTTGAAGAAGGCGTTCGAAATAGGATTTCTCCTTTTCGTTCCGTTCCTTGTGATCGATCTGGTGGTCGCCAGCGTGCTGATGTCGATGGGCATGATGATGCTGCCTCCAGTGGTTGTATCCCTGCCGTTCAAACTGATCTTTTTCGTGCTCGTGGACGGCTGGAGACTGGTCGCCGGGAGCCTGGTCGAGAGCTTCCAGCGGGGGTCGGGGACCGGATAATCCCCCGCCCTGTAAGGCTTTGAGCGTTTTCGACGCTTGCAATGCTCGGCGATTTCCGTGTTGATCCTCCAGTCCTCGCCCTGAATCGGGCGACTAACACTGGAAACGACCCCTATGACCACTCAAGCCGAACTGATCGCCGCCGTCGCCAAAGACGCTGGTGTTTCGCAGGCCGACGCAGGCAAGGTGCTGACCGCCATCGTCGAAAACATCCACGCCAGCCTGAAGGCCGGCGGCGATGTCCGCATCTCGAACCTGGGCGTCTTCGACACCGCTGCCCGCGCTGAGCGCGAAGGCCGCAACCCGGCGACCGGCGCGACCATCAAGATCGCTGCTTCCAAGGCTGTGCGCTTCCGCGTCTCCAAGCCCCTGAAGGACGCCGTCAACGGCTAAGCCTTCTGATCCCATCCGGGATCAAATGTGCCGATTTAACGGGCGGGGGTCGCGGGGCGATCTCCGCCCGTTTCCTTTCGGAAATCCTGTTTGGCCGCTGTGACCCAGCCGACGAAGGTGTCGGCCCCCGCGGTCAGGCCTGCGAAATCGCTCGTCCCCGCCACGCCGGACAGGCTGTCGTCCAGCGCCACCCGCATGGCGTTGGCCGAGCGGGCGCCCGCGATGAAGGGCGAATACTGGCCTTGCAGACGCGTCAGGGCCGCGCGGTTGTTGCTGAGCGAATAACCGACGCCTGCCCGGATCAGCCACCCCTCCTCTGACGGGCTCAGCGGCGTTCCAGCCGTCTTGTAGCGGTCGCCCAGACGCCCTTCGTACTGCTGCGCCACCTCGGCCCATTTCTGCTGTTTCCACAGCACATCGGCGCGAACTTCACGCGCAGACGCCGACTGGTCGCGGTCCAGCACCTCCATCGCGTGGTCGAACCGGCCCAGATCCATCAGGGCGCGGGCCTCCAGCGCGCGCAGGCCTCAGGGCGCGCAGGCCTCCAGCGCGCCGTGCACTGGGCAGCTTCGCTGAAATCCT
>NZ_JABAZW010000124.1:5361-6067 GCF_018608325.1 Brevundimonas sp.
AGCCCCAGATGGCCTGCAGCGCCTTCTCCGGCTGACGGTTCATCAGATAGACGGTGGCCAGATTGGTGGCGACCTGGGCCTTGGCCACGCCGTCCAGCCGTTCGTCCACCTGGTGTTTCAGCAGTTCGGCGGCCTGATCCAGCAGGTCCACGTCGATCAGGCGGCGCGACAGACGCCGCACCATCTCGTCACCGTCAGCGCCGATGGGGGTCAGTTCGCGGAAATCATAGAACAGGGCCAGGGCCTGAACCGGCTGCAGCCCATCCGCCGCCCCCTCCAGGAACAGGGCGCGGAAGGCGTTGGACTGATCTGCTTGAACCTCTGCGGCGCCCGGCACGCCCGCCATCCGCTTGCCCGCGCCGCGCAGGGCGTCCAGCGCCTCGCGATAACGGCCCTGCTGCAGATAGATGTCCGACAGTTTGCGGATCACCGCCAGTTCGGTCGCATCGCCGCGCCAGCGCCACTTCAACTGCTCCAGACGCTGCGCCGCCTTGTCCGGCGTCAGGGTTCCGCGATCCAGCTCCAGCGAGATGGCGCCCAGTTTGGCGGGTGTGGCGATGCCGTCCAGCGGCGCCCGCGCCACCGCCTTGTAGATGGCCAGCGCCCGGTCCTTGTCGCCGCTCAGCTCAAACAGGCGTGCCTGCACCAGCCGCGCCGTCAACTGGTCGGCGGCGGGGGCGTTCTGGCTGAAGACATAGGCCAGCAA
>NZ_JABAZW010000135.1:0-20616 GCF_018608325.1 Brevundimonas sp.
GCCGGTCTCGGCCCTGAACTGGGCGCAGACCGTGCTGGACGCCCACCCCGGCCTGCCCGTCATCGTCACGACCCACGAATGGCTGGCCCCCAGCAAGACCGGCGAGACCCAGCGCGGCGACAGCTCCACCACCGCCTTCGCCGGAACCGACCATCAGTCGCCGGATCAGGTCTGGGACCGCTTCATCCGCAAGAACCCGATGATCTTCATGGTGCTGAGCGGCCACGCCTATCTGCCTGCCGTCGACGGCGTGTCGCTGGGCGAAAACCTGCGCATCGACCAGAACGACGCCGGGCATCCCGTCTATCAGGTGCTTCAGGACTATCAGGGCAACACCGTCGGCCCCGACGGTCAGGCCGGATCAGCCAATGGCGGCGGCGGCTGGCTGCGCTTCATCGCCTTCGACACGACCCGCCGGAAGATGCATTTCTACACCTACTCCCCCCTGCAGGACCGCTACGCCGGCAAGAACGGCGAAGCCACCTTCGGCGCCCCCGCCCACTACTCCGACTTCGAACTGGACTTCCCACCGCAGCTTCTGGGCGGCCAGTCGTCTTCAGGCCGCTGAAATCGGCGCCAGACCATCCATGATGGCCGTCAGGGCCAGCACAGTCTGGCCCTCCATGGCGCTGTGCCCGGCATTGGTTTTCACGTAGGAGGCCGGTTCGGCGCCTGCGGCCTTCAGCGCCTCGACCAGACGCGAGGCCTGGGTCAGCGGGCAGACCAGATCGAAACGGCCGTGGACGATGTGGATCGGCAGGGCGGCGATCCTGTCGATGTTGCGCACGATATAGTCCGGCTCAAGGAACAGGTTGTTGGCGAAGAAATGCGCCTCGATCTGCGCGAAGCACAGGGCGAAGTCCGCCTCGCCGTATTTGCCGTCGTCAGCGGGCTCGGGGATCATGTTGGAGATGGCGCCTTCCCAGACCGACCAGGCGACGGCGGCCTCCAGCTGGCGCTCACGCTCCGCCTCGTTCGCCGGGATCATGTCGAAAATGGCCTTGTAGGCCGCCATCATGTCCCCGCGATCCTGTGGCGCGATGACCTCGACAAAGGCCTTCCACTCGTCCGGATAAGAGACATAGCTGCCTGGATGGCTCAGGGCGTAGGGGTCGCGCGCATAGTCGGCGGCGTTGCCCTGATACATGAAGGCCAGATCCTCGGGCATGCCCAGGAAAACGCCGCGCAAGATCAGTGAGGCGACCTTGTCGGGGTGCCGGATGGTGTAAACCAGCGCCAGGGTGCTGCCCCAGCTGCCGCCGAAGACGTGCATCCGGCCCGTGATCCCCAGCGCGTCGCGCAGGGCGTTGACGTCATCAACCAGATAGTCGGTCGTATTGCGCGTCAGGGCCACCTGCGGCCCGTGCGAGGCCACCGTCGGCTGGCTCTTGCCGCATCCGCGCTGATCAAACAGGATCACCCGATAGCGTGCCGGGTCAAAGAACCGCGCCATCACCGGCGCGCACGCCCCGCCCGGCCCGCCGTGCAGGAACATCACCGGCTCGCCCTGCGGATTACCGTACTCTTCCCAGTACAGGCTGTGGTCCGGCGCCGTGTCGACCTGCAGCCAGCCCGTGCGGTTGGGCGCGGCCTGCGGATAGGTCCACTCGGTCATGACCTTGCTGTGGGACTGCAGTTTCGAAAAATCCATGACGGCCTCCGCTCGCACCATTAGGGGCGCTTCGAACTCTGTGATGAAGGATCAGCACCTCTAGATCGCAAGTACGCCACGTCTGAAGTCCATATCAAATTCGTCACCCGCTCATTTCCGCCTTGCCAGTCACGGCCCGGGCGAGGCGCCGTCGTTCAGCAGCCCGCAAGCGCCAGCCTCGGCCTGACAATCAGGACATGTCCTTATCTGCACAGACCGCCAATCATTAAGAGTCGCCGTCGCAGACTGCCCCCTCAAACCAAGCGGACCGGTCTGATCGGGTGAGTTTTCAGTCTGTGCATAGGCAAGCCGTCGCCAACCTGTTCCGGGCGCCGCGACAACGCCGCCCTCGCGACCCTCGCGCGCGGCGGACAGTCTGCACACACGACAGGGTCGCCAAGGATGAATGATTTCGTCGCAGCCTTTTCCGCCACAGCCTACAGCGATCAGGCGCAGGAATGGCTCAGATCGCAGGCCGGTCTCGACTGGCGCGCGGCAGGCCTGCAGGATTTCGATGACTGGGACCAGGCTATCACGACCGTGGCGCGGCTGATCGCCAGTTCTTCCGCCCCCATGGCCCTGATGCTCGGCCCCAGAGGCGTGCTGCTGGCCAACGAGATCGCAAGCCGGATGGTCGCCGAAACCACCGGCCTGGTGAACGGCCGCTCGGTGCTGGACGTCCTGCCGCAAAGCGCCTCCTTTTTCACCGCCGTGCTGGCGCAGGTCCTGTCCGGCCAATCCCTCAGTTTTCGCGAACTGCCGACCCGGCTGATGGTGGATGGCGCGCCGCGCACCCATTGGCTCAACCTGGATTTCACCCCCGTCAGCGGTGATGACGGGACCATTCAGGCCGTGCTGGGCGCCGCCAGCGATCTGACCGCCTTCGTCCAGCGCATCCGCGGCCTGTCCAATTCCGAGCAACGCCTGCGGCTGGCGCTCGAAGGTTCCGGCATGGTCGGCATCTGGACCCTGGATGTCGCCAACCGCACCAGCACCGCAGACGCCAGCGTCGCCCGCATCTACGGCCTGCCTGTCGAAGATTGCGCCAAAGGCGTGCCCGACAGCCGGTTCCTGCAGTCCGTTCACCCCGACGACCGCGACAGCGTCGGCGCAGCACTGTCTGAGGCGATCAAATCCGGCCTCCCCTATCGCAAGCGTTACCGCGTGATCGACGAGGACGACCGCATCCGCTGGGTGATCACCTCGGCCAAGCCCGCCCGCAACGACGAGGGCAAGGTCGCCTGGCTGTTGGGCGTTGTCATCGACGTCACCGACCAGATGGAGACCGCCTCGGCCCTGGCCGAGAGTCAGTTCCAGTTCCAGACCCTGACGGAGGCCCTGCCCCAGATCGTCTGGAGTTGCGACGCCGAGGGCGCACACGACTATTTCTCCGCGCGCTGGAGCGAGTTCACCGGCATTGATCCCAAGGACATCACCGAGGACACCTGGAAAATCCTGGTCCATTACGACGATCAGGCCATGGTCGCCGGAGTCTGGACGGAGGCGTTGCGCACGGGTGAGGCCTACGACATCGACTACCGATTCCGGCACCGGTCTGGAGAATACCGCTGGCTGCGGGTGATGGCCCTGCCAATCCACGACGACACTGGCCAGATCAGCCGCTGGTTCGGCACCAGCACCGACGTGCATGAAGCCTATCTGATTTCAGAGGAGCGCGAGCGTTTCGCCCGTGAACTGGAGAAGATCGCCACCGAGGACCAGTTGACCGGCGTCCTGACCCGCCGCGCCTTCATCACCCAGGCCAACGCCCTGCTGGAGCGCGACAGCACCAACCGAAAGACGGCCAGCCTGCTAATGCTGGACATCGACCACTTCAAGTCGATCAACGACGGCTATGGCCACCCGGCGGGCGACAAGGTGCTGGCGGCGGCGGGCGAAAGGATCAGGTTCGCCGTCAGACGCCAGGATCTCGTCGGGCGCATGGGCGGCGAGGAGTTCGCAATCCTGCTGCCGCAATGCTCACGCCGCCAGGCCCTGCAGATCGCCGAACGCATCCGCACATCGCTGGAGACCTGCCCCGTCGCAATCGAAGACGGCCGCCGCATCACCGCCACAGCCAGCATAGGCGCAACCTCTCTGGTCGCCACCCCCGACACGCTGGACCACCTGCTGTCCACCGCCGACCAGGCGCTCTACCGCGCCAAAACCACCGGCCGAAACCGCGTCCTCTTCTCCGAAGCACACGTTTAGAGGTCTAGCGTTCAGACACTTTCAATGCGGAAGCCGCCGCTTTGGTTGGTCGTGATCCGGGCGAAACGCTCTGAACGCCCATCACGCGTTTCGATGTCGGCGACACGACGGTAGTCGCTCTGCAAGGCGTCCTTTGTGACCGTTACGATCAGGAAGCCATGGTCACGGACGTGGGCGAAGCGGACGTCGGGGTTGCGGGCGACCAGGGCGGCTTCAGCGACGTCGTAGATGCGTGGGTCGGGGCTGATGGTTTCATAGCCGCCGGGTGAAGTGACGCTGCCGACTCCGAACTCGACCGCGACGAAGCTTTCATCGCGTGGATCGTGCAGACGGTTGCCCCAGAACATGTGCGTGTCGCCGCTGAGAATGGCCAGATTGGCGCCGCTGCGCCGGACGCTGTCGTAAAGGCGCAGGCGCGCCGCCGGATAACCGTCCCAGGCGTCCAGATTGATCGGCAGGCCCAGACGCGTGCTTTCCAGCCAGCGCCGCGCGCCCGGACGGGACATGGCGTCGGCCAACAGGTCCTGAGGCATGACCGAGATGAAGTCCGGCGCCCGCATCCGGGCCACCACGACCTGATTGGCCAGCATCTGCCACGCCTGGCCGCGCTGAACCGACTGAGCCAGGGCATTTTCCAACCAGGCCTCCTGCTGCGGACCGAGCATGGAACGGTCCGGTCGATCCAACACCTCAGCTTCAAACCGGGCTGGGTCAGGGCGGCCTTCTGCGTCGAACAGCATCTCACGTGATGCGCTGGGCGCCTTTGTGCGGCCGGTCAGACGTGTCTCAATCGCGATCAGGGTCAGAAGATCACCGAAGTCATAGACACGGTTCAGCACATGCGTCGGACTTCCCGCTGCTGGATCACGCATGGGCAGCCATTCGAAATAGGCCTGAATGGCGGCGTCCCGGCGACGGTCCCACGGACCTTCTGTATTCTCGTCATGGGCCTGTGCGCCGCCCATCCAGCTGTTGTTGGCCGTCTCATGGTCATCCCAGACGGTGATGAAGGCGGTGCGGGCGTGAACAGCCTGCAGGTCGGGGTCCGTCCGGTACTGGGCGAACCGGCGGCGGTAGTCGTCCAGGGTGACGATCTCATGGGCGGGATCGTGCTCGCGGCCCAGAGCGCGGCTTTCCGGGCCGCCATAATCATCGACGCCGTATTCGTAGATGTAGTCCCCCAAATGGACCACGGCGTCCACGGGCTCTGCCAGTTCCGCGATCGCGCGATAGGCGTTGAAATAGCCGAAGCCGTAGTGAGAGCACGACACCACCGCCAGACGCAGTTGTTCGACGCCGCCCTCTGGCAGGGTGCGCCCCTGCCCGACTGGCGATACGGCGTCCGTGCTGCGGAATCGATAGAAGCAGGTCTGACCGGGACGCAGGCCCTGAACATCGACCTTGATCGTATGATCGCGGGCGGCGCTGGTGCGTGCCACGCCCGACTGGACGATGCGGGTGAAATCCTGGTCGTCAGCAACCTCCCAGGCCACGCGCGTGATCGGCCCATCGCCGACAGCACGCGTCCAGATCACCAACCCCTCGCGCGTGGGATCGCCACATGCAACGCCATGGGTAAAGGCTGCGGAATCAACAGCGGCGGCTGAAGCAGCGCTGGAACCGGCAAGCGCAGCGCCCCCGGTCATCAAGGCAAGCGCGCCGCGCCGGGACGGACGGAAGGTCTGCGTCATGAAATGATCTTTCTCGCAATCGAGAGGCGCCGGAACAGCGGCGCAGGAGTGATCCGGCGGCCGATCACGATCAGCCGCCGGTCAGGTCAGGAGAGGTCAGAAACGATAGGCCAGGTTGATGCGGAACATGCGCGGCAGCCCCGGCATCACGGCGACTTCCTTGTACACCTCGGCCGAGGGCGTGAAGTAGGTTTCATCGAACAGGTTGTCGATGTTGGCCGAGACCGTGACGTCGCGCACCTTCACATAGGCCGCCGCCTTGGCCAGGGTGTAGGCGGGCAGTTGCAGGCTGCTTTTCAATACGCCGCCCGTCTCCGACACATAGGTCGCGCCGGCGGTGAAGCCCGCGGTGGCCTGGGAGCCCATCAGATCGAAGGGCCGCGTCGTATAGGTCCCGAACAGGCTGAAGACCGTATCCGGCATGGTGCGGACCACATAACCATTGGCCAGCTCCGCCAAGGATCCGGCATTGTTGACAGCGAAGGTCCCGCCATAGGCCAGGGCCGGATCAAGGCCGAACTGCTCAGGCCGCAGTTCCAGATATTCACCCTTGCCCTTGCCCGGCGCATCGACCCGCGTCTCCTGCAGGGTCAGGGCCATGTTGAAGCTGAGTTGATCGGTGGCCAGCCAGTTGGCCTCCAGTTCGAACCCGTCAGAGGTCGTGCCGCTGACATTGCCCATGATGTCGGTCTGGCGGCGGAACTGCTCATAATAGGCCGCGCCCCCGAACAGCGAACCATCCAGCACCGAGAACTTGACCCCGACCTCCTTCAGTTCAGACGGCGAGATGAACAGGTTGCTGGTCACCGTGCCGACCGAAACGCCGCCCGTCTGGGTCGATTCCAGCGAGCGCGGCTCGGCGAAGGTCACATAGGGGGTGACGCCCCACGGGGTTTCATAACGGGCGGACAGCGACCAGGAGACGGCGTCGTTGCTGTTCTCGACCCAGGTGTCCTTCAGACCGAAGACCGTCTCGCCCTTGTTGATCGCCCGCACGTCGTAATCATCCCAGCGCAGACCAGCCAGAATGCTGAAACGATCAAACATGGTGATGTCGCTCATGGCGAAGACCGAGCGGCTGTCCCACTCCATCTCGTGACGTGAGTCCCACATCTTCACGCCGTTCTTGACGAAGGGGGCGGCGATGCGATCGCCCGCCGTGGAGCCACGCGACAGGTCGCGACGGTTCAGGGCGATATAGCCGGACAGGAAGGACTCATACTGTTTGGCGGTGTGGTCGCGATAACCGGCGCCGACGATGGTGTCCGCGCTGATGTGTTGTCCGAACCGCGTCGGGAAGCTGTAGGTCACGCGACCTTCAAAGGCGCGCGCCTCGTAGTCAGCAGCGAAACCGAAGCTGTTCAGCTTCTGGTTTTCGATGTCGTCGACGAAGGCCTTGAAGGCCAGGACCGAGCCATTGGCCATTTCCTTTTGCAGCCCGGCATAGGCGGTGAAGGTGCGGCTGTTATTATAATCCGCGTCGTCAGCCATGATGTTGCGGTGGCTCAGACGCGTCGTGCCGACGCCCTCGTCCAGCGCAAACTTGGGATTGTTCTTGCCGCCATATTCCATGATCTGGCGAATGTTGGAGGTGCCGCCCCAGGCGCCGAAGGCGGCGTCGATCTCGCCGTATTCGATCATGCCCGAACCATCCAGATCGACCAGATCCGTGTCGCGCCCGGTGATGTAGACGCCATTGTCGATCAGGTTCTGGGTCACCCGGTTCCAGCCCGGCGACTGGATGCGCCCGGACTCTTCGAAGTGCATCAGATTGACCTCACCCGACCATCCACGCCCGAAGTCGCCGACATAGGTGGCCTGCAGGTTCAGGTGTTTGGGGTGGATGTTGCGGTAGTAGGAATCCGAGTCCTCACGCTCGACATAAAAGGCGAAACCACCGTCTCCCGCAGGGATGACCAGATCCGCCGCCGCATTGCGCCGCCCATACGAGCCGACAGTGACGTTGAAGCCGCCGCCCATTTCATCGGCATAGCGGGCGTTCACGCCGCGCGCGGACTTGGGCACGAAGTTCAACAGGCCGCCGACCTTGCCCGGCCCATAGATGGGCGAAGACGGTCCTCGCAGCACCTCGACATAGGCGGCGGCGCCTAGGTTCGACGAGAAGCTGCCGCGGTTCTCGATCCGCTTGAAACCCTGAAAATAGGTATCCGCCAGGGTGCCGCGCACATTCAGATTGCCTGGAACGCCGAAAAAGCTGGCCGTGAAGGCGCCCGGTACTGCGGCGACCAGATCATCGACATTCTCCATGCCATAGCGCGCGATGGTGTCGGCGCTGACACGCGAGGCCGAGCGCGGCGTCTCCAGCAGAGAACGGTCCAGACCGGTGAAACTGTCCGTCGCGCCTTTCTGCAGGCGGCTGAGCGGGTCATAGCGCGCCGTGACCAGCACGTCGCCGACCTGAACCGCTTCTGCACGCACATCGGCGGCCGAGACGATCACATAGGCGCCGTTGCTGTCACGTCGGAAGGTCAGGTTCGTTCCCTCCAGCAGGCGCGCCAACGCCTCCTGCGCCGTCATGGCGCCGGACAGAACGGTCGAGCGACGATTCTCCAGAGAGACGCCTGCGGCGACGATCACGACGCCCGCCTGCTCGGACAGGGCGACGACGGCACGATCCAGCGCCTGGGCCTCGATGCGGATCTGATGAATCTGGGCCGCCGATGGAATCGACTGCGTCTGGGCCAGAACGGCAACCGGTGCGGCGGCGACGCTGAGTGCGAGAACGGCGGCCGAGGACGTGAAAACGGCCTTCAGACCGGAACGGTGAATAATCAACTCTATCCCCTAGAGGTTACGCGAAGCCCGCAGCCGACACGGCCCCCAAAAGCTTCGACATCCCCTAGACGCGGCCCCACGGCTCCGCTTCCAGACCACCGGTCGATTTCATCAAAGTTTTAAAATAACTCAGCTTTTTAGAACTATTTCGATCTCGCCATTCGGACCGGAACGTCGAACCAGTCGCCCGTTCATCTCCTGTGCCAGACTTTCCAGCGCCTGAGGAATCTGCTCGATCGTAAAGGCCGCTGTGACCTTTCTCTGGCGCAGTTCGGGCGTGATGATCCTGATGCCGGGGCGATAATAGCGGTTCAGTTCGCCCACCACCTCGGCCAGCGGCTGATCGATGAAGCTGAACCGCTGTCGACGCCACGGCGCGACGGCCGCACTGGTGATGACGCCTTTGGTCAGCACGCCGTCACGCAACGACGCCCATTCACCCGCAGCAGCGATGAGCTGTCGCCCCGTCGCCATCTCGGTCACCCGCACCCGCCCCTCTTCGACAAACACCTCGGGGCCCAGGTCCGTCAGGCGGACTTCGAAAATCGTACCCAGGGCCTCGGCCTTCAACCCTTCGCCGATCACGGTGAAGACCCGGCTTTCATCGCGGGCGACATCAAAATAGGCCTCGCCGCCATCCAGCCGCAGCTTGCGGACGCCGTCGCCGATCCGGGTTGTCAGGCGAGACTGACCACCCAGCGAAACCCGCGAACCATCCTCCAGCGCTAGATGGCGTATCTCGCCGACCTCGGTGACGAAACGGCGTCTATTGTCAGCAGCGAGCGTCACAGCCAGAGGGGTAAGGGCGGCGGCCCCCAGACCCGCGGCCAGGGCGGCGAACCCACGACGGGACAGGCGCAGTGATGGCGCGCGCTGTTTCACCGGTCTTTCCAGCGGCAACACGGCGGACGACGCCCGCTGCAGACTATCGCTGTTCAAGGCCTCAGACCAATCCAGACTGGCCCACAGGGCTTCAGCCTCGGCATAGGCGGCGGCGTTTTCCGGCCCGGTCGCCAGCCATGCGTCAAACGCACGTCGTTCAGCGATGCTCATCGCGCCGCCATTGCGACAGGCCAGCCATTCCAGCGCCTGTTCTATGGGCGGCGCGCCGCCTTCCTTCGTCATGCCGCCTCTGTCCCGCGCATCTTCAACGCACTGCGCAGTTCAATCAGCGTCCGCGTGATCGTGCGGCTGATGTCGGCTGGAGAACGGCCCGTCAAGCGGGATATCTCGGCATAGGTCAGCCCGTCGATACGGCTCATGCGCAGAAGCTCGCGGGCTTCGGCGGGCAGACCGGCGATGCCGCGATCCAGCGCCTCCTGCTCCTCGCGTTGCAACAGAACCTCCTCCGGCGTCAGTTCGTGTCGGGGCGGCGTGGTTTCCGCCAGCGCCTTCCATCGGCGTGTCTGGCTGTCGGCCCGTCGGATGGCGTCCTTCAAGGCGTTGCGCGCCATGACGAAAAGGAAGGCGCGCGGATCAGCGATCCTGTCGCGATCCTCCAGAGTGCTGAACCGCAGGAAAGCCTGCTGCAGCGCATCATCAACGCCGTCCTGCTGCGCCCCGTAACGCCGGACAAGAGCCGTGCGGATCTCTACGCCGTAACGAGCGAGCAGATAGTTGGGCGTGCGTGTCTCCCGCCGCCCCGCGCCCTGTCCCCCGTTCGCCATCACCCCCTCGGCGCCGCCTCATCGCCCCGCGCTCCCTGCCCGCCGATGACGACAGAAACCTCACCGGATCGCGCCAGTTTTGCGAAGATGGCCGTTCAAAATTGAAAGACAGCCTAGCTCCCCAAAGTTTCAGCTTTTTGCGCAACCCTTTATCTCCAGCCCGTGCAACTCAACCCGCAGACCGCCCAAATGGGACGGAGAAAACCGAACCGATCCGCCGTGCGCCTGTATTGTGGAGACCACGATAGAGAGGCCTAGTCCGCTGCCGCCTGGGGGGCTGTCGGCGGTGCGGTAGAAACGACCACCGAGGCGTGCGATGTCGTGCGGACCGACGCCCGGACCGTCATCCTCGATGACGAGAACGGGCTTGGCCTCCAGCTCAATCACGGACACATGGATCGCGTTTCGGGCGAAGGTTCTCGCATTGGCCAGCAGATTGGCGATCACGGTTTCGAAACGGTCGGGGTGGACGTGGACCCGGAAGGCGTCGGTCGGCAGGCGCAGACGCGGCTCGTCGGAGGCTTGATGGAACAGAGAGACCAGATCGATCCACCGTCGTTCGTCGGCGTTGATCGGGGTCTCATCCTCGCGGGCCAGGGTCAGCAGGCCGGTGACCAGACGCGCCGTTCGATCGACAGAGGTCTGTATCTGTTCCAGCGCCCTTGTGCGGATGGCGGCGTCCGCCGTGCTGGCGGCGATCTGGGCCTGGATGCGAAGCCCGGCCAGGGGGGTGCGAAGCTCGTGCGCCGCGGCTGCGGTGAACTCGGCCTGCCTGTTCTTCGCGCCGCGAACACGGCTGATGAGATCGTTCAGGGCGACGACGAAGGGCTGCAGATCTGGACCGCCAGACGCGACATTCACCGGCGTCAGGTCTTCGGCGCTGCGGATCGCGAGCATGCGGGTCATCTGCCGGATCGGTTTCAGACCAGCGCCGACCGACCACCAGATCAGGGCGCCCAGCGCCAGAAATCCGAGAACCGCCGGCCCCAGAAGTCCTTTCACAACACTGCCGACCAGATGCTCGCGGATGGCCAGACTGTCGCCGACCATGACCCGATAACCACCGTCTGCGACATGAACTGTATAGACCCGCCAATTCTCTCCCCGAATGGTGCGCTCGGAAAACCCGTCCTGATCAGGCGCCAGTTTCTCGACGGGGGCGTTCTGGGATCGTGCAATCAGTTCCCCCTCCACCGACCAGATCTGACACGAGAGCTGGCGATCATAGGGCGAGGGCTGTTTGGGTCCCGCGTCATTGCCGATAGGCGACACACCGTCCGGGCGCATCAGCGAGGACACCATGCGCGCGGATTCCATCAACCGACTGTCCAGCACGCGCTGGACCTCGTTGCGCGTCTGCAGTTCCACCCAGACGACCGAGCCGCCCCACACCAGAGCCGTGACCAGAGCCAGAATGGCGAACAGCCGCATCCGAAGGGACATCATTGCAGCGTGTATCCCAGACCGCGAAGCGTGCGGATGAAGCCGGCGCCCAGCTTGGCGCGAAGATGGTGGATATGAACCTCGACCGCGTTGGACCCGATGTCCTCCTGCCAGCCATAGAGGCGCTCTTCCAACTGGTTGCGTGACAGGACCTGGTTTGGTCGCTCCATCAACGCCTCCAGGATCGCGAACTCGCGACGTGACAGGTGTAGATCCCCCTCGCCACGCCAGGCCAGACGTGATTTCGGGTCCAGCGTAATGCCCGCGTGCGACAGGGCTGGTTGCGAACGCCCGAGCAGGCGGCGCCGGACAGCCCGCAGCCGCGCGGCCAGTTCATCCAGATCAAACGGCTTGCCGACATAGTCGTCCGCCCCCGCATCAAGGCCCTGCACACGGTCGCGGCTTTCGTCCCGGGCCGTCAGGACCACCACCCCGACATCCATGTTGCGCTCACGCACGAAGTTCAGAACGTCCAGCCCGTCGCCGTCTGGCAAACCCAGATCCAGCACCACCGCGTCGAAGGCGGAACTGTGCAGCGCGGCCAGCGCATCCTCGACGCGCGCCACATGCTCGACCGTCCAGCCCGAGGCGCCCAGCCCGACGCACAGGCCGTCGGCCAGAACAGGATCATCTTCAACGACCAGCAATCTCATGGTCTAGGAATGCAAAGCCCGGCTTAAGCCTGACTTAAGCTCCTCATCCGACCCAAAGGGTATGAAGATCATTTACTGGCGTCTCCTTTCCTTCGTCGTCGCGCTGATGCTGGCGGCGCCGGTTCACAGCCTCGCACAGACGTTCCTGTCGCCCAATGAGGCCTTCAATCTGAAGGTCTCACGTCAGGCGGACGGCGACCTCGTCTTCGCCTGGACGATCGCTCCCGATCACTATCTGTACCGCGACCATACCGTCGCCACGGCGCCCGGCGGCGAGGTTGCCGTTCCACTGCGGCTTCAGGCCGGTGAGAAGAAAGACGATCCCGGCTTCGGCGTCGTCGACATCTGGCGCAGGTCTGGTCGTGCGGTTGTGAGCGCCGCCGAACTGGCGCGTGCAGGCGCGCCCGCCACGATCAACATCACCTATCAGGGCTGTCTGGAGGACTCGATCTGCTATCCGCCGATGACGCGCACGGTGGACGTGCCGACAACGTCGAACGCCCGCATCGCCCCGCGTGAAGCCGAGGCATTGACGGCTCAGGCAGCCGCGGTTCTGGCTATGCAGGCCCCGGTTACGGGGGCCGAGACGCAATCAACTCCAGAAGCAGCGCCTGCTGCGGCGGCCCCCTCCCCGTCGCCAGCGGTCGCCCAGCAGGATCAGGGTTTTGTAGCGGGACTGGCCGACAAGGGCGGGGTGGCATGGGTGCTGCTGGCCTTCTTCGGCTTCGGCGTGCTGCTGGCCTTCACCCCTTGCGTCTTTCCCATGTACCCGATCCTGGCGGGGGTGATCGGTCGCGGCGTTGATGGCCGGGGAACACGACGCGGCCTGCTGTTATCCAGCGCCTATGTGCTGGGACTGTCTACCGCCTTCGCCCTGCTTGGTATCGCCGCCGCATGGTCGGGCCAGAACCTGCAGATGGCGTTGCAATCCGTCTGGGCCGTGGGCGGCCTGTCGCTGATCTTTCTGGTGCTGGCCGCGTCGATGTTCGGCGGGTTCGAGCTGCAACTGCCGTCCGCCTGGACCAGCCGACTGTCGCGCGACAGTGGCGCAGGCCGCCGGTCGGTGACCTCGGCGGCGGGTCTGGGCTTTGTCTCGGCCCTGATCGTCGGCCCTTGCGTGACCGCCCCGCTGGCGGGCGCCCTGCTCTATATCGCCCAGACCGGAGACGTGCTGCTGGGCGCGCTGGCCCTGTTCTTCCTTGGCCTTGGCAAGGGCGTGCCGCTGATCGTCTTCGGCACGGCGGGCGCACGTTTCCTGCCCAAGGCGGGGGCGTGGATGGACCGGGTCAAGATGCTGTTCGGCTTCGTCTTCCTGGGCATGGCCTGGTGGCTGGCCAGCCGCATCCTGCCGCCCGCCGCGACGCTGGCGCTGGGCGCAGGCCTGTGCCTGATCGCGGCTGCCGCACTGGGTCTGTTCCGACCTCTGACGACCAGCGCCCTGGCCGGACTGGCTCGCGCCGCCGCTCTGGCTCTGGCGGTGTGGGGCGTCTTGTTGCTGATCGGCCTGAGCCTCAACGCCAGCAGCCCGTGGCGGCCGCTCGCCCCGCTGACGCGCACCGCTGGTCTGACCGCAACGGCCGCACCATCCTCGATCTTCACCGTCACAGACAGCGTCGCCCTGACCCAGGCGATGGCCCGCGCGACCGAGCGCAATCGCCCCGCCGTGATCTATTTCACTGCAGACTGGTGCGTCAGCTGCCGGGTGATCGAGCGCGAGGTGTTCGAGAATGATGCCGTTCTCGTCGCCCTGGGCAGCGTCGATCTGATCAAGGTCGATGTAACGCGCAGCACGCCAGAGACACGTGCGCTAATGGAAGATTATGGCGTCGTCGGTCCGCCGACCTTGGCCTTCTTCACGCCTGACGGCATTGAGGCGCCCCAGACGCGGCTTGTCGGCGAAGTCTCGGCCCGCAAGGTGTTGGCCGCATTGGACCGCGTGGGCGTGAAGTCATGAACAGCATCGCACTGGGCCCCTTGATGCTGTCGGGCGAGCGTTTCGCCATCATCCTCGGCGTCTTCGTCTTCATGATCGGCGCAGGCCTTCTGGCCAGCCGGGTCAGCGTCCGCTTCAACCTGTGGAGCACCACGGTCGCCATCGGCGGCGTGCTTGCCGCGCGCGCGGCCCATGTGCTGGGTCATTGGGAGTATTTCAGCGGCGATCCGGTGCGCGCCCTTGCCGTCTGGCAGGGCGGCTTCAACTGGCTGTGGGTGCTGCCGGTCGTGGCTTTGGCCAGCGTCCTGATCCTGAAAACAGCGCGCGAACGCTGGTGGGCCATCGCCCCCGTCGCCGCCAGCGCCCTTGTCTGGATCGTGGCCCACCAACTGGCGTCCGCAACTGAACCTCTGCCACCACCGGAGATGACGCTGGAGCAACTGGACGGCGCGCCGTTGGCGTTGTCTGAAGCCACCGACAGACCCAGCGTGATCAATGTCTGGGCCACCTGGTGCCCGCCCTGCCGGCGGGAAATGCCCGCCCTGGCCCAGGCCGAACAGTCCCATCCGAATGTGCGCTTCCTGTTCGTCAATCAGGGTGAAGCGGAAGGGACCGTGCGCACCTATCTGGACCGCGAGAACCTGTCTCTGACGCACGTGCTGCTCGACCCCGGCATGGCCCTGCCGCGCCACTATCGGACCTCGGGGATACCCGTGACCCTGTTCCTTCATGCCGATGGACGTCTGGCGAAGGCGCACCTTGGCGAAATCGCGCCCGAGCAGATTTCTGCTGAGATCGCGCGTCTGAAATAGTGCAGCTTAAGCCAGACTTAAGCTTGACCGGCGACGGAAGCATACGCCTGCCGACGTCGCCTGACATTGGCTCCCCTCAAGGCCCGGAACATTCGTTGACGCGCCCGATCACGCAGGAAATCCCATGAAAAGCTCAGCGACCCTACTGACACTCGCCGCCGCACTGACAATGGCGGCCTGTGGTCCGGCCAGCGCCGACAACAGCATGGCCGCGACGGCTGCGCAGAACTCACCGCTGGTGGCGCAGGTCGGTTTCAACGACCTTCTGCGCGATCCGGCCACACCCTTCCTGGGCGCCGAGAATGCCGACATCACGATCATCGGCTTCATGGACTACAACTGCCCCTACTGCAAAAAGATGATCCCTGAGCTGGAGGGTCTGATGCGGGACGATCCCAAGGTTCGGATCCTCTACAAGGAATGGCCCATCTTCGGCGCCCTGTCGGACAGCATCGCCCGCATCGCCCTGGCGGCGGGCTACCACGGCAAATACCACGCCATCCATACCGCCTTCATGGCCACGCCTGGTCGTATCCAGAGCGAGCAGGAAGCCCGCCGTCTGGCTCAGGCCGCAGGGATCGACATGGCCCAACTGGACCGTGACCTGACCACCCACCGCGCCGCCATTGACGCCGTCATCCTGCGCAACCGCCGCGAAGCCGCCGCCCTGGCGCTGAACGGCACGCCTGCCTTTGTCATCAACGGCAACCTGATCCCCGGCGGCATGTCCCAGCAACAGCTTCAGGCCGTCATCTTCCGCATCCGCTCGGGCATGCCCCTGCGCTGATAGCCCGCGGAATTTAGCATGGGTCCGCCCGTCCATTCGTGTCAGGCGGCACGGTAAAGTCGATGCTTGCGTCGAGCCGCTATAGGCCCGCGAAATCCACCGCCTTGGCGAACAGTTCGCCTCGGCTTTTGACGTCCAGCTTGCGGTAGGCGTGTTTGATGTGGGTGCGCAGGGTTTCCATGGAGATGTCCTGCCGCTGGGCGATCCGTCCGGTTTCGAGCCCGGCCAGCATCATCGTCACGATCCGCGTTTCACAGGGCGTAAGATGGTGAATGTGCAGCATGGCTTCATAGGAGACGGGGTCCGCCATCCTGTGTGCGGCGAAACCGATGCTGGCGTCGTCGCCGGGGATCAATTGTTGCGCCCAGAGCAGCCATTGCCGCCCGGCATCCATCGCCGTGATGGCGTAAAGCGCCGTGTCGTGGGACGCCTGCTGCAACAGGTCTTTGAGAACCAGAGTGACCGACGCGCTGCTTGCTATCAAGGTGTCGTCAACAACCGTCAACCCACCCTCATCTTGAAGCATTCGGTAAGCTGCGTCATTGACCCACTGAACTCGCCCGGAACGCGAAATCAGCATTCGCGTCCTTGGATCTGTATTGACCCAGGCCGTTATTGCACGCGAACAGGCTGGAGCCATGCCGAGATCGTCTTCAAACACAAACATTGCCTGTTCCGGTTCAATCTTGTGTCCGCCGCCAACCAAGCCAAGACAACCGTTAACCCCCACTATCATTGTTCTCGCCTTATTATTTACCTCGCCATCAATTACACCCCCCACGTCTTCGACATGGGGTTCATTACGACAGCCGTTTGTCGATAAAGTAACCAATAACATGCGAATTAACATACCCGAGTTAGGGGAGACGTTTTCAACCTTAACTATTACCCTGATCAAGCCCTTGGCTGATCATTAAAAAACCAGCGTTTTCATAACGAAACCATATTCGCTCGCCCTGAACGCGGACTAATGGCGAAGGTTGCAAGTCAAACATCACTAGCAATATTGGTTACTCTGCTTGGCGATGCGTCGCCTTCTCCAGCGCTCAATAGATGCCGCCGCCGCAAACCTTGTGGCTCCCGGCCGGTCATTCGGCAGGGTTCGTTGTAAGCTGGAGGAAGAAATGCGTACCTATCTCGTAGCGGCGGCAGCCACCGTCGCAGCCCTGCTGGCCATGCCCGCAGTCTCAAGCGCTCAAACCCACGTCACTGTGTCGACGAGCGTGACCAACTTCTGCGGCATCGGCCTGGCCAATGTCGCTGGCGGCAATGTCGCGGTCGCCAATGGCGCCCGTCAGAAAGTCACCACCCTGCGGATGTCCTGCAACTCGGCGACCGGCGCCAAGCTGACGTCCAGCGCCCAGAACGGCGACTTCAAGTCACCCGCCGGCGTGCTGATCAACTATGACTGGGATCTGGCTGTGCCGGAAATCGCCAGCCTGGGCTTTGCTCCGGTCGACACATGGCCCGGCAGCCCGGCCATCGTCACCAACTCGGGCGGCTATAGCCAGAAACTGGCCGACGGCATCTACGCCGACCTGTTCCTGAACCTTTGCTACAATGTCCCCGGCGGCAACGGCGTGGGCGGCACCCAAGGCGACAACACCAATCCGGGATCGACGGGTTGCGCGGCCTCTCCCTCCGGCCCAGGCGCAGCATCCGCGCCTGCCGGCACCTATACGGAAGTCTTCACCTTCTCGCTCGACCCCGCTTGATCGAACGAAACGGGGAGCCGCCTTCGATCGGCTCCCCGAATTTTCGCGGATTTTCTCGTAGGTGATGGGGGCAATCATGACGCATCGCAGACTGGCCGCACTGTTCGCGGCGACCATTTTCATGACCGGCGTGACCGCGCCGGCGCACGCCATGGACATCTCGCCCATGGTCTCGAAGATCACGCCGACGGGCAGCGGCGCCAGCTACCGGATGACCATCCGCAACACCAGCGCCATGCCGGCGACGGTCGAGGTTGAGGTTTACCGGATGCAGGTCGATGACAAGGGCGAACGCAGTCTGGTCGCCGAAGACAACGACATCGCCGTCTTTCCGGTCCAGTCGGTCATCCCCGCCAATCGCGAACAGGTGGTCCAGGTCCGCTACATCGGCGATCCGGCGGAGGAAGGCCGGATGTATCTGGTCCGCGCCGCCCAGTTGCCGATCAACATGCCGACCACCACCGCCGAAGGCGGGGCCGGTGCGGATGTGCAGGTGGCCTTCACCATCAACACCTATGTCTTTGTCGCCCCGGCCCGTTCGCGAGGCGCAATCGACGTGACGGGGGTGACGCGCGCGCCGAACGGCGACGTCATTGTAGAGGCGCGCAACACCGGAAACGGCTTCGCCTATCTGCGCGAGGCCAAGATCACCCTGAAGACGACTGACGGAAAGACCATCGACATCGCCCCGGCCGATATCGATGTCGGCCAGGTCAGCGTGGTGGCGGGCGGCGCGACACGTCAGGTCAGGATACCGGCGGCGCTGGCCGCTGCAGCCACCGGAGACGTCACCGCATCGATCGTGCTGTTGTGAGGGCGGGACGATGGCGCGCAAGGCCCGCAGCGGCGGGCGCACCGACAGGCGGTCGGCGTTCAGGCGCCTGAGCGTCATCGCCTGCCTGGGCGGCGGCTTCGCCACCGTCGCGCACGCCGGCATCATCCCCACCGACGAGGTCATCAGGACGGCCCGCGTCTATCCCGACGAAATCTACGGCAAGTTCGCCGCAGTCGCCGCCGTGGACCGCAGTCGCGACGTGGCCGCCAGCACAGTGGATGTTGCGCCTTCCACACGTGTGGCGGCGGATGCTCCGGCAGATGGCGACGCCCAGGACCAGGTCCCGTCGGTGCGGCCGACGCCAGTTCTGACCCCGATCCAGGGGCCGCTGACGCTGGACGGCAGATATCTGGGCGACGTCAGCGGTCTGGTGGATTCGCAGGGCGAAGGCGTCATCGACGCCAGGGGACTGATGGACCTGTTGGGACCGCAGGTTTCGCCAGCACTTCTGGAGACTTTGAGAGGCCGCATCGCCGCCCAGTCCAAGGTGAATATGGCGGATCTGAACGGCGCCGGTTTCTCCCTGATGTTCGATCCCCTGGCCCTGACCTTTGTGGCCAGCCTCAGCCCCGAAGGGCGCGCCCGTCGCAACGTCGGCTTTTCTCAGAATGAGAACATCGACCCGACGGCCTTTGATCAACCCGCCAACTTCTCTGCGGGCGCCAATATCGCTCTGGCCCAGCAGTATTCCCACACTGAGGGACATTTCGCGCCGCTTCAGGGCGGGATCGACATGTTCGCCAATTTCGGCGGCTTTGACGGGGTCACCCTGACGGCGGGCGTCGACTATGATGGAAGCAGCGACCAGGACCGCTGGAAACGCCGCGAAATCCGTCTGACCAAGGACATCTTCCGTTCCGCCGTTCGCCTGACGGCGGGCGAGTTCGCGCCGCCGGTCGAGAGTTTTCAGGGATCGCAGCGGTTCCTCGGCTTCTCGGCGGCGCGGGCCTATTCCACCATCCGCCCGTTCCAGAATGTGCGCCCAGCGGGACGCCGACAGTTCATTCTGGATCGCCCCGCCCTGGTCGTGGTCGAGGTGAACGGCGTGATTGCCGAGCGCATCCGTCTGGATGCAGGCCCCTATTCGCTGGGCGACTTTCCATTCGGCCAGGGCGCCAACACCGTCCGCCTGCTGGTCGAGGATGACAGCGGCCAACGCGAGATCGCTGTCTTTGATCTGTTCGGAGGCACGGGCCTTCTGGACCCCGGCGTTGTGGATTTCGGCGTCTCGACCGGCGTGCTGGAGGAAGGCGGCCAGTTGCAATACGGCTCATCCCTGGCCGCCAGCGGCTTCTTCCGCAAAGGGATCAGCGACGTCCTGACGGTCGGCGCCAACGCCCAGATCGCCAATGGGCGTGAACAGGTCGGCGCGCTGGCGACCTGGGGCTCCAAGCTGGGCCTGGTCCAGTTCAGCGGCGCAGCCAGCCACAATGGCGACACTGGAAACAAGGGCTATGTCGCCTCGGTCGACTATCTGCGCGAGGCCTCATTGGGCAAGGATATAGACGCGCGGCTGGGCGCATCGGCCCAAGCCACCAGCCGCTATTTTCAGACAGCGTTTGATCCCAAGGCCTTCAACACCGAGAAATGGCGCGCCGCTGCGCGCCTTCTGGTGCGGTTTCGCGACTATTCCGTCAGCGCAGGCGCGGCCTTCGTCAAGGGCCGCGACCGGGCGGACCGCACGGACTACAGCCTGGCGCTGGGCCGCACCTTCCGCCGGTTCGCCGTCAATCTGGCCTGGCAGCGCGGTTCGACAGAAGACGGGCGCGACGAGGATCGCTTCGGCCTGACCCTGACCTCCCGCTTCGGCGGACGCTGGAGCAGCACGGCGCGCTACGACAGCGACAACGACCTGCGCGAAGTCGGCATTTCACGCGCCTCGACCGGGCGTCTCAATGACGTCAGCGGTGATTTGCGCGTGTCCGAAGACCGCACCAACCAGACGATTTCGGGCGACCTGCGCTACATCAATAATCGCTTTGATGCGGAGCTTGTCTCCAACCGGCTGGTGTCGTCAGAACCGGGCGGCGTCAATCGTCAGGAATCCCTGTGGCGGCTGTCGACCATGATCGGTTACGCCGACGGGACCTTCGCCATCGGCCGTTCAGGACGCGAAGGCTTTGTCATCGCCACCCCGCACAGGACGCTGGCCAAGTCCCGCATCAGCCTGACGGACTCCAGCGGCTACGCCATCGCCAACAGCGGCTGGTTCGGCCCCGCCCTGGTTGGGCTGAGCCGCGGCTACGGCGTCAACCGCTATGAGGTCGAGGCCGATCCCCTGCCTGCGGGATATGACCTGGGCAGCGGCGTCATCAACACCTTCCCCGGCTATGGCAACGGATACCGCTTCATCGTCGGCAGCGACGCCTCGCACACGGCGCGCGGCATCTTGATGTCGCCCTCCGGTCCCGTCGCCCTGATC
>NZ_JABAZW010000135.1:20626-31572 GCF_018608325.1 Brevundimonas sp.
CGCCGCCCCTGGCGCAGAGGGCAAACCCTTCTTCACCAACCGCAACGGTCGGTTCGTCGCCGATGGCCTGGCGCCCGGTCGATACCGTCTGCTGGTCCAGGGCGTGGTCGTTGGCGAATTCAACATCCCCGAGAATGTGGAAGGAACGATCGATGTCGGCGAAATCCGCACGTCCAAGCCGGTGGAATAATCACGCGCGCCGACGTCTGTTCTCCTGGCTCTTTACGGCGGGGCTGGCGTTCGGGATCACAACGGGCGCCCAGGCGTGCGACCTCGCATTGACCCGCACGCCCAGCGCCGTCGTCATCGACTACAATCCCTTCGCCGTAGGGCCGTCCGCTGGCGCGCTGGACCTGGGCCTCAAGAACCAGGGCGACGCCGAATGCGACCTGCGCCTGTCGTTCATCGACGAGGCTGGCGTGCCCGCCACCAGCCTGGCCCTGGGCGGGGTCGGCGTGCAGTTTCGCCCGCGCGAGTCTTCCGGCCTGCAAGCCTCGGCCATTGAGCCCGGCGTGTTTCGCTTCTCACTGTCGGGTCAGGCGTCAGGCGACGCCCAACTGGACGCGGCCATCGTCGTCGATGCGGTGCCTGACGCTGGAACCTACGCCGCCGATCTCAAGCTGGTGATCCAGGACGCCGAAGGAAAACTGCTCGTCCCGCCCTTGCCCGTGCGCGTGCAACTGGTGTACACGCCGCGCGCCCAGTTGAACCTGGCAGGGGCGGCGGGCGCCTTCGGTTCCGGCTCCAGCGTCGAGGTCGTTGATTTCGGCGACGCCGTCACCGGCGCGACGCGGCGCATCTTCGTGCAGGTCCGCGCCAACGCCCCCTCGACCCTGTCGATCAGTTCGGAGCATCGCGGGGTGATGCGGCGGGTCGGCGACGTGGAAACCCCATCAAACGTCCCCTATACGGTTGAACTGCAAGGTGAGCCTGTCGATCTGAGCGCGCCCTGGACAAAGTCTATCAATCCGCCGCGCACCCTGGCCGGCGCCTCGCTGCCGATGCTGTTCACCCTGGGCGCCGTCAGCGGCCAGATGGCTGGCAAGTATCAGGACATACTCACCATAGACATTTCGCCCCACTGATCCCCTACCCGCAGTGTCACCCATTCGGGTTAGCCAACAATGGCAATTACGAGTGGCCGATCAAAGTGATAACGCTGAAATCAAGGATAGTCGAACACGGTTTAGAGCGGTCAGACCGACCGTCCTTGTTCGATGAGATCTTAAGGGCGTCCGCACCTGGCGATCTCATGTAGCGTTCTGATTTCAACAAAAAATCACGGCAGTGCGAACGATCTGACCGTGGATTGGGACTGGGGAGAGGCATGATCGAGCACGCGTTTACACAGGCGCCGCCAAGGGCTGACGCGAACAGACATTTCAGGGGCCCAATCGTGGCGCCCCTACGTATGACCGAGCGCCGCAGCTTCCTGTCCGGCCCAGGCCCGCTGCCGCAGGATGACTGCACAAGCTGGTTCGAACATGATGGTCTGGCGCGGTTTGTTCTGGATGCGCAAGGCGCCATTCAGCAATGCAATGCCGCAGGCCGCGCCATGATCGCCTCTGGCATGGTCGGCGCAGGTGGCGCCTTCCTTTGTCAAAAACACCGCAATCGCCCCGAGTTCGACAGTCTCCTGGCCCGACTGAACACGCACCGTCAGCCCAGTGGCCGGATCCTGTTCAGGGCTGGGGACGATGACTGGTGCCTGCTGGACCTGATCGCCCTGCCCGAGATCGAAGGCAAGATTTTCGCCACCGCCCGCCCTGCCCAATGCGTCAGCGCCGAGGGCATCGAATCCCTGCGCGCCGTGTTCGGCCTGACGCGCGCCGAGATCACGGTCCTGTCTCACCTGACCTGCGGCGAACCGCCAAAGGAGATCGGCCGCAAGATGGACGTCTCCATCCACACTGTCCGCGCCCACCTCCGCGCCATCTGCATGCGCATGGGCGTCAAAGGCATCAACGGCGCACTAAGACTGAGCTTCCAGCTAACGACCACATGAGGCGGCGACCGCCTCGGCCTTACGGCCCAGTCTCGACGGGCAGTAAAAGCCGACGCTTCTCCTGATCACCGTCGAATATCAAATCCGCCGCCGCCCATTGCGGCGTGAACGTCTGCCGCTGAGAACAGGTTGAAGTCGCCGGGGACTGAGTGTTTCAGCCCGGCGGCGGCGAGGCCGAAGTCCAGCGCCTGCTGGTCTTCCCAGCCGCTCCACAGTCCGAACAGAACGCCGGAGGCGAAGGCGTCGCCGCCGCCGACGCGGTCGATGACGCCGCTCAGATGGATGGCTTCGCTGTGAGTTTCGATGACGCCGGTATCGCCGTCACGGGTCAGCATGACGGCGGACAGGGCCTGATCGGCGACGCTGTCCTGAACCCGCAGGGTGCAGGCGATGCGCTCAAGGCGGGGGAAGGCGGCGAAGGCGGCCTTGGCCGCCTGACGGCGGCGCTCGGCGGGATCGGGGCTGTCGAACGTCGTCTTCAGCACCAAAGCAAAATCGCGGTCGTCGGCGAAGGCGATGGTGGCGCCCGCCAACATCCGGCCCAGCGTCGCAGGCGGATCGCCGTCCCATTGCTCCCACAGCTTGCCGCGGAAATTGCCGTCATAGCTGACCTTCACGCCTTTGCGGACAGCCGCCTCGATGATGGCGACGGCGGCGGCGGAGCCGTTGGGACCGGTCGCAGGCGTGACGCCCGAGGCGTGCAGCCATTCGACACCGTCCAGCAACTGATCCCAGTCGAAGGCGGTGTTCACCTGCTCGACAAAGGCCGAGCCGGCGCGGTCATAAAGGACTTCGGACGGACGGCGCACCGCGCCCGGCGTCAGGAAATACAGACCCATTCGTCCGGGCGTGAAGACGATGGAACTGGTGTCGACGCCGTGTTTGCGCACCTCGTCGCGGGCGGCGTGGCCCAGAGGATTGTCCGGCAGAACCGTCGCCATCCGCGTCGGCGCGCCGAAGCGGGCCAGGGACACGGCGACATTCGCCTCGGCCCCGCCCGGACGCACGGTCAGGGCAGGGGACTGCAGCAGCAGCTCGTTCTGGTTCGGCGATAGCCGCAGCAGCATCTCGCCGAAGCAGAGAATCGTACCGGCGGCAGCCGAGGAACCCGAGGCGGTGTTGGTCATGTCGGAACGCTAGCCTGGTGTCAGCGCGCCTGCCAGCCGCCGTCGACCGGCAGGATGGCGCCCTGGACATAGTCGGAGGCTCGGCTGGACAGGAAGACGGCGGCGCCGCCCAGGTCCGAAGGCTCGCCCCAGCGACCGGCGGGGATGCGGCCCAGGATCTCGGCCGAACGCACCGGGTCTTCGCGCAGGGCCTGGGTGTTGGCCGTGGCGAAATAGCCGGGGGCGATGGCGTTGGCGGTGATGCCGTGCGGCGCCCATTCGTTGGCCATCAACTTGGTCAGACCCGCAACGCCCGACTTGGACGCCGTATAGGACGGCACGCGGATGCCGCCCTGGAAGGACAGCATGGAGGCGATGTTGATGATCTTGCCGCCTTCGCCCTGTTTGATGAAGTGGCGGGCGACGGCCTGGCTCATGAAGAAGACGGTCTTCAGGTTGATGTTCATCACCAGATCCCAGTCGGCTTCGGAGAAGTCGACGGCGTCGGCGCGACGGATCAGACCGGCGTTGTTCACCAGAATGTCCACCCGGCCCATGGCCTCAAGGGCTTCGGCCAGAACGCGCTCAACCGGCTCGATCGAGGTCAGGTCAGCGGTGACGGACGCAGCGCGGCGGCCCATGGCCTGAACCTTGGCGACCGTGTCGTCGGAATCCGACAGGGCGACCGAGACGATGTCGGCGCCGGCCTCGGCCAGAGCCAGGGCGATGCCCTGACCCAGACCCACATTGCCGCCAGTGACCAGTGCGACCTTGCCGGTCAGGTCAAACGGATTGCTCATGGTGTTTTCTCCCCGTTTCTTCAGTTACTTGAGCTGGCAGATGTCGAGCTTGCACATGTCGGTGTAGTCGAGGTTCTCGCCGCCCATGCCCCAGATGAAGGTGTAGTTGGACGTGCCCGAGCCCATGTGGATCGACCACGGCGGGCTGATGACGGCTTCGCCGTCGGCCATGACGATGTGGCGCGCCTTGTCCGGCTCGCCCATGAAGTGGAAGACGCGGTCGTTCTCGCCCAGTCCGAAGTACAGATAGACCTCCGAACGGCGGTCATGCAGGTGCGGAGGCATGGTGTTCCAGACCGAGCCGGGCTTCAGCACCGTCACGCCCAGCAGCAGCTGGCAGGACTTCACCTTGGCCGGGACGATGTACTGATAGATGGTGCGCTCGTTGGAGGTCTCCAGCGAACCCATCTCCAGCGGCACGGCTTCGCTGATCGAGATCTTGGTCAGTTCGTAGCGGGCGTGAGCCGGGGTCGAAATCAGGTAGAAGCGGGCCGGTTCAGCCGGGTTCTTCGAGGTGAAGCTGACCTCGGTCGAGCCCATCGGCACATAGAGGCCGTCCTGGAAGTCCAGTTCGATGGTTTCGCCGTCCACGGTGACCGCACCTGCGCCGCCGATGTTGACGACGCCCAGCTCGCGGGCGTGCAGGAAGGGCTTGCCCGCCAGCGACGGCGGCTCGGAATGGCTGGGCAGGGCCAGGGCGCCATCGACCGGAGCAGCGCCGCCGATGACCATGCGCTCATTGTGCGTGTAGTTCAGGCTGACTGCGCCCGAAACGAACAGGCCGTCGACCAGGTAGCGGTCGCGCAGCTGCTGGTTGGAGGCGCCGTCCATCATGTCCGGATGGGTGGCCTGATAAACCTTGTCGTACATGCCGTTTTCCCTGGCTTGCGCTGTGCGTCTTGTCTTGAGGCGGCCGTTTTCGACCGTCTGATGAGCGACTAGGTAACCGGTGTCAGAGTCGGTGACAAGCACTGGCCGAGACTTCTTTGGCCGAAGTCGGTGGTCAGTCTGCGGGCACGGCGGACTTGCGCACGATCAGGGCGGGACGGATTTCCGGCTGCTCCAGCTGGGCCGGGTCAATGCCGCGCATCGGGGCCAACAGCTTCTCGGCCGCCATCCGGCCCATGTCGCGGATCGGCAGGCGCACCGAGCTCAGATTCGGCCAGACGCGCGCCGCCATGGGCAGATCATCGAAGCCCACGATGGACAGATCGCGCGGCAGCTCCAGCCCGCGATCACGCGCCGCCTGCATCACGCCGATGGCCATGTCGTCGTTCAGGGTGAAGATGGCGGTCGGCGGCTCGGGCAGGGACAGCAGCTGGTGTCCCGCCTCAATGCCTGATTCGAAGGTGTAGGCGCCGTGGATGTCGTATTCGGGGGGCAGGGGGATACCGCGCTCGGCCAGGGCGTCGCTGAACCCCTTGCCGCGTGTCTGGGACGAGCGGAACAGGTCAAGGCCGCGCACCAGGGCGATCTTGCGGTGACCCAGGTCGGCCAGGTGGTAGGCGGCCTCTGCGGCGCCGATCCAGTCATTGGTGACGACCATGGATTGCGGTTCGTCCAGCGCCACGGAGGCGATGCGGACGTAGGGGGTGTCCAGTTCCTTGAGCAGGGCGATGACGTTTTCGTCTTCCGACATCGACGGCGGCATGATGACGCCGAACAGGCGCTGACGCTCCACGAAGCCGCGGATGTCCTCAAGCAGGGTCGGAGAGGTGCGCAGGCACGGGTGCACGACCAGTTCGAGGCCCGAACCCTTCAGCGCATCCAGCACGCCCTGCTGCATGTTCACGACATAGGTCGGGCTGGGGTTGTCGTAGATCATGCCGACCAGGAAGGATCGGCGGAAGGCCAGGCCCCGCGCCTGCGGATCGGGCGTGAAGCCCAGTTCCTTGATGACGGCGTTGACGCGTTCGCGCGTATCCTCACGCACGAACGGCGATTGGTTGATGACGCGCGAGACCGTCTTCTTGGAGACTTCCGCAATCCGCGCGACGTCATTGATCGTGGCCCGCTTGCCCGGCTTAACAGGGCGCGGATCGTCATGAGCCAAGGCGGCTCCTCCCATCTTGTCGAACAGGAGGAATAGCCGGGACTGGCGGACGACGCCAACAGAAGGTTTGAAACGGCATTGACACCGGTTTCCTTCGCCGTTCATATCAACGTCCATTCACGAGGCGTTCCCCCTTGATCCTGATTTCTTCACTCCCGAGCCTCGCCCGATGAGCGTGACGGCGGCCAAAGATTCTGATGCTCCGGCCCAGGCCGTGGCGATTGCGCAGCAGTTCGTCTCGGCACGTCTGGAGTTGCGCCACACGCCTGAATATCCGGGACAAATTCCTGAAACCATGGCGGAATCCTACGCCATTCAGGACATCGCCATCGGTCTTTTCCCTGATGAAGTCGTGGGCTGGAAGGTCGGCGGCGTGCCGCCTGCGCAGCAGGATCGACTGGGCGCGCACCGGCTGGCCGGCGCCATTTTCGCTCGTAATGTCTGGCCTGCGTCCGGCGACACCGTTGTCCCCCTTCCGGAGATCGAAGGCGGGTTCGCAGCAGTCGAATCAGAGTTCATCGCCCGTATCGGCGCCGACGCCGATCCGGCCAAGATCGACTGGACCATCGAAGAGGCCGCAGCGGCGGTCGACAAGGTCTTTATCGGCGTCGAACTGGCGGGCAGTCCGCTGGCGGCGATCAATGATCTGGGCTCGGCCGTCGTCGCCTCCGACTTCGGCAATAACGGCGGCCTGATCGTCGGGCCGGAGCTGGAAAACTGGCGCGAGCGGATGGATCAGGTCGAGGTCGAGACCGTGGTCAATGGCGCCAGCGTCGGCACCGGCGGCGCGCAGTCACTGGTCGGCGGGGCGCTGGAATCGGTGCGGTTCCTGTTGGAACATTGTGCGCGTTGGGGCCGCCCGCTGAAGGCCGGAACCCTGATCTCGACCGGGGCGGTGACGGGTGTTCACCGCGTCCATGCCGGCGACGAGGCGGTCTGCATCTTCAAGGGCATTGCTGAAATCCACTGCTCAGTCGTGAGGGCCGAGCAGGGCTAAAGACATCATCAGACGCGAACCCGCCCGCCGCGCAGACGGCAGAAGAGACGGGACGCGCCGAGGAAATACAGGAACGGGTAGAGTACCATGACTGACGCTTCGAGCGCGGCGGCGCCGATAAAGATCAAGGCGCCGTCACCGGGCAAGTACCGGTGGGTGATCATGTGGCTGCTGTTTGCAGCCATGGTCATCAACTATGTCGACCGCCAGATGATCGGCTTCCTGAAGCCGACCCTGTCCGCCGAGTTCGGCTGGTCCGAGACAGACTATGCCGACATCGTCTTCTGGTTCCAGGCGTCCTACGCCGTGGCCTACCTGTTGTGGGGCCGGATCATGGACAAGATCGGCGCCCGCTGGGGCCTGGGGGTCGCCTTCGGCATCTGGCAGATCGGCCATATCCTGCATGGCGGTGCGCGTGACCTGTCGCACTTCATCATGGCGCGCGTGGTTCTGGGCGCGGGTGAAGCGGGTGGCTTCCCCGGCAGCATCAAGGCAGTCGCCGAGTGGTTCCCCAAGAAGGAACGTGCGCTGGCCACCGGCCTGTTCAATGCGGGCACCAATATCGGCGCCATCGTCACGCCGCTGATCGTGCCGGGGTTGGTGCTGGCCTTCGGCTGGCAGATGGCCTTTGTCATCACCGGAGCGCTGGGACTGATCTGGCTGCCGATCTGGCTGCTGATGTACCGCCGCCCGCGCGAGCAGAAGAACCTGTCCGCCACCGAACTGGCCTATATCGAGCAGGATCCGGCCGACACGGTCGAGAAGGTCAAGTGGACCAAGCTGCTGACCGTGCGTGAGACCTGGGCCTATGCGCTGGGCAAGTTCCTGATCGATCCGATCTGGTGGATGTTCCTGTTCTGGCTGCCGGACTTCCTGGGCAAGACCTATGGGCTGGACCTGAAGACGTTCGGTCCGCCGATCGTGGCCATCTATCTGCTTTCCGACGTGGGTTCGGTCGGCGGCGGCTGGCTGTCCTCGCGCTTCATGCATCGCGGCATGAGCATCAATAACGCGCGCAAGCTGACCATGCTGATCTGCGCCCTGTGCGCCGTTCCCGTGGCCTTCGCGGCCCTGGCCTCGAACCTGTGGGTGGCGGTCGGGATCATCGGTCTGGCCACGGCGGCGCACCAGGGCTTCTCGGCCAATCTGTACGCCTTCCCCGGCGACGTCTTCCCGCGCTCTGCGGTCGGTTCGGTCGTGGGCATCGGCGGGATGCTGGGCGCCATCGGCGGCATGGCGATGGCCAAGTACGCAGGCTACATCCTGGATCAGATCGGCACCTATACGCCCATCTTCATCGTGGCGGCCTCGGCCTATCTGCTGGCGCTTCTGGCCGTTCACCTGCTGTCGCCGAAATATGCGCTGGCCAAGGTCTGATGAGACGGGCGGCCGGGCGCTTTTAGTCCGGCCGCAACAAGCCCCCCTCTGACGCGGATTTTATGCCGTGCGAGCGGTGTCGGGATTCCTCTCCCGGCGCCGCTTCTTTTTTGCGTGAGACCTGCCATCATTGGCGGGTGAGGGAACACCAGGGATCTACGACCGCGAATGCGGCGAACCCGTCGATGTCAGAGCGCCGCCCGGTCGGGCCAGCGTTCCTGATCGGCTATGCCGTCGCCTATATCGGGGCCTTCCTGGGGGTCGCGCCCCTGCTGCAGATCCTGGCCCCGGTCCATGCGGCGGCCATCGACCCTGCCGCCAAGGCCGCCATCTTCAGTCAGGCCATCTTTTACGGCTGTGTCGCCGCCGGGTTCGGCAATATTCTGGGTGGGGCGATCAGCGACCGGACGCGGTCGCGTCACGGGCGGCGCAGGCCGTGGATCATCGTCGGCGCCGTTCTGACCGTGGCCAGTTATGCGGTGCTGTGGTGGTCGAAAACGCCCTTCATGATGGTGGTGGGGCTGGTCTGTTTCCAGTTGGCGTTCAATGTCCTGCTGGCGCCGCTGATCGCCCTGTTTGCTGATCGGGTGCCGGACAATCGCAGGGGTGTCATGTCGGCCGTGCTGGGCATGGCCTATCCGCTGGCGGTGACCCTGGGGTCGGTCATCATGGCCTGGGGGCCGCAGAGCGAGACGGCGCGGTTCGCCACCCTCGGCGGCATCGTCCTGTTGGCCACCATCCCGTTCGCCGTGCTGTCGCGTGAAGACGCCCCGCCGCCGGGCGAGGTGCGGGCGCTGTCCTCGGGCCTGTCGCCCCGCAGCCTGTTCAAGCCCTTCGCCAATCGTGATTTCAGTCTGGCCTGGGCGGTGCGGTTCCTGATCGCGACGGGCTATTCGTTGGTGGCCTTTTATCTGCTGTATTACATCGCGGACGCCATTGGTTACGCCGACCTCTATCCCGGCCAGACTGCGGAGGCGGGGCATTCGCTGGTGATGACGGTTTCGCTGGCCGGGGTGCTGGGCGTCAGCTTTCTGGTGGCGCTGGCCGGATCGCGCATCAAGCGGCGCAAGCTGTTGGGCATCGGCGGCGGGGTGCTGCTGGCGGGGGCGGGTCTGCTGCTGGGGGTGACGCCGGACTGGATGCTGGTGGTGGTCGCCTTCGCCTTCTACGGCATGGGGCAGGGGGCGTTCGGCTCCATCGAGATGGCGTTGATGACCGATGTGCTGCCGTCTGCCGAGGATCGGGGCAAGGATCTGGGCCTGATCAATCTGGCCGTGACCCTGCCGCAGGCCACGGCGCCCCTGGCGGCTCTTGTTCTGCTGGAGGGTTTCGGTTTCGGCTTCCGCAGCCTGTTCTTCGCCGCCGTCGTCTGTTTCGCCTGCGCCACCCTGGCTCTGGCGGCGATCAGGCGCGTCAGGTGATTAAGGTCGATTGACGGTTGCGGCCGTGCGTCGCACGGTAGATGCGGATCGCTGTTCGATGTTTACGAACGTATTACGTTGTGCTACGTCTGTGTCATGGCTTCTCTCACTACGCCCCTCAGCGTTCGATTGTCGGAAGACGACACCAGCTTTCTGGCGGAGCTGGAAATCGAAGGCGCCGTCACGGCCAGCGACAAGATTCGAGGCCTGATCCGTCAGGCGCGGCATCGCGCCGAGCCGGTTGATTCTTTCCCTGTCGCCCTGGCGATCAGCCACGAACATCTGGCGGCGGCGGTGCGGTCTGTCCGGGTCATCGAGCAGGATCTGGATTGTCACTCAGAGGTGGCGGTCGGGCTGATGACGACGGCGGAAGAGTTTCTGGCCCTGGCGCTGGCGACGCCCCGTCCGGGCGCGGCGACTAGCGATCTGTCGCGGCATGAGGCGCGTCTGGTCGACTGCGCCGCGCGGATGACCGAGCAATTGCTGCGCTGGGCGGTGACGCCGACGGCGCCAGCCTATGACCCCGCTGTGATCACGCGCAGGCTGGCGGGCCTGTCGGACTTGATGCGGATTGTTTCTGCGGCTCAGGCCGCGCGCTAACGGAAGGATAGGATCATGGCGGACACCCTGGGCGCACGCGTCGGCCGCATCGTCTCTGGCAGCGCGCATGCGTTGATCGACGCGATCGAAGGCACGATGCCGGATGCTGTCATCCAGCAGACCCTGCGCGAAATCGACAAGGCGGTGGACGACGTCCGCGCCGAACTGGGACGCACCCTGGCCAGCAAGCATCTGGCCAACAAGCGGCTGACTGAGCAAAGCAGCCGTCACGAGGAACTGTCCGGTCAGACCGAACTGGCCCTGCGCGAAGGGCGCGAGGACCTGGCCCGCGCCGCTGTTGAACATCAGTTGGACGTTGAGGCGCAAATCCCGGTGCTGGAGGCGACGGTCGCCGACGCCGTCAAGCGCGAGATCGAGCTGGAAGGCTATGTCGCGGCCCTTCAGGCCAAGCGCCGTGAGATGGAAGAGGCGTTCCAGTCCATGCTGCTGGCCCGCGCCCGCAGCGCACAGGAAGCGGGCGCCGCAGCCTCCCCGGATGGCGGACCCAGTGTCACGCGTCGGGTCGAGAATGCGACCGGCGCCTTTGATCGGCTGATGGCGCGCGAAGGTGCGCCGGGGCTGGGCGG
>NZ_JABAZW010000135.1:31582-36459 GCF_018608325.1 Brevundimonas sp.
ATCTGGCCCGTCGCAACCGGGTCGAGGAACGTCTGGCCGCCGTCAAGGCGCGCACCGGCGATCAGGGCTGACCGCGTCGATGTGGAGCTTCCTGCTTGCACACGACAACGTCCCTTTCGTTGCGGCCCTGGTCCTGATGCTGCTGATCGGCGCGGCTGAGGCTGTTGGGCTGGGCGGCGGTCTGGCGCTGGGCGAGGGGTTGGACGCGCCGGACGGCGATCTGAATGTCGAGACGCCGTCTCTGCTGTCCTGGATCAATGTCGGGCGTTTGCCGCTGCTGATGCTGATCGTGGTCTTCCTGTTCGCCTTCGGACTGACGGGACTGGTCGGGCAGCAGGTCGTTGAGGCGGTGCTGGGACGACCGGGGCCGTGGTTCCTGATGGCGCCTGCGGCTTTCGCCGTAGCCATGCCGGTCACGCGGGTCTTTGGACGTGTCGTCGCCCGGATCATGCCGCGCGATGAGACGACGGCGGTGTCGCGCGACAGTCTGGTCGGGCGGGTCGCCGTCATCGTCACCGGCGACGCCAGCCAGGGGAACGCGGCACAGGCGCGGGTCCGCGATCAGCACGGACAGGTCCACTACGTCATGGTCGAGCCGGACAATCTGGCCGACCTGTTCGCTCAAGGGAGCAGCGTGCTGCTGGTCCGGTACGCGGGCGCAAAATATTTCGCCATTCACAACACCAGCGCCTCGCTTCGCGACGCAACGGTCTGAACGACTTTTCTCAACAGGGGCTGTTAAATGAACTCGCTAATCGAGATCGCCATCATTGCAGGCGTGGGGCTGGTCGCCCTGCTGATCCTGGGGCTGATCTTTGCGCGCCTGTACAAGCGCGCGTCCAAGGAGACCGCTTTCGTGCGTACCGGCTTCGGCGGCGAGAAGGTGGTCATGAACGGCGGCGCACTGGTCCTGCCGGTGCTGCATGAGACCATCTCGGTCAATATGAACACCCTGCGTCTGGCGGTTCAGCGGTCCAACGAGCAGGCCCTGATCACCAAGGACCGGATGCGCGTCGATGTGCTGGCCGAGTTCTATGTGCGGGTGCAGCCCAGCGCCGACGCCATTGCCTCCGCCGCCCAGACGCTGGGCCTGCGGACGATGAACCCGGTTGAGTTGAAGGAACTGGTCGAGGGCAAGTTCGTCGACGCCCTGCGCTCGGTCGCGGCGGAACTGACCATGACCGAACTGCACGAACAGCGCACCCATTTCGTCCAGAAGGTGCAGCAGGTGTCGTCAGAAGACCTGTTGAAGAACGGCCTGGAGCTGGAAACCGTGTCGCTGACCGGTCTGGATCAGACGGCGATGGAGCATTTCAATCCGCTCAACGCCTTTGACGCCGAGGGTCTGACGCGGCTGACGCAGGAAATCGAGCTGCGCAAGAAGCTGCGCAACGACATCGAACAAGACACCCAGGTCCAGATCCGCACCAAGAACCTGGAAGCTCAGCGCCGCACGCTGGAAATTTCGCGTGACGAGGAATATGCCCAGCTGGAGCAAGCGCGCGAGATCGCCAACCGCCGCGCCGAGCAGTCCGCCGATGTGGCGCGCCAGGAAGCCGAGAAGGCCCGCGAAGCCGAAGGCGCCAAGATCACCTCGCAACAGCAGATCGATCAGGCCCGCATCGAGGCCGAGCGTCTGGTGGCCCAGCAGCGTATCGCCATGGAGCAGGAAGTCGCAGAGCGCGAAATCTCCAAGGCTCGCGCCGTTGAGACACAGGACATTGAAAAGGCCAAGGCCATCGAACTGTCCGAACAGGACCGCGACATCGCTGTCGCCGAGAAGTCGCGCGCCCAGTCGGAAGCCAAGGCCGAGGCCGACAAGGCGCTGGCCCTGGCCGTTCAGGCTGAGGAACAGGTCAAGACGGTGCGCGACCGCGAGGCTGCAGATCGTCAGAAGATCATCGAACTGATCGAGGCGTCCAAGGAGGCCGAGCGCGAAGCCATCACCATCCGCGTCGCCGCCGAGGCTGAAAAGACCGCCGCCGTCGACCACGCCGAAGCCATGCGTGAACAGGCGCGCGGTCAGGCCGACAAGACGACGATCGAGGCGGAAGCTCAAGCCCAGGCCGTCCGCGTCGCGGCAGAGGCCTCTCGCGTTCACTATGAGGTCGAGGCTGCGGGTCAGAACGCCCTGAACACGGCGGCCAACCTGCTGTCGCCCGAACAGGTGGCGCTGCAGATCAAGCTGAAGCTGCTGGAGAACCTGGATCGGATCATCGCCGAGTCCGTCAAGCCGCTGGAGAATATCGACTCGATCAAGATCGTGCAGGTCGAGGGTCTGAACGGCGGAACGGCAGCCGGCGGTGTCGGCGGCGCCAACGGCTCGGGCGGCGGCAACCTGTCGGATCAGGTGGTCAACAGCGCCCTGCGTTACCGTGCGCAGGCCCCGCTGGTCGATCAACTGCTGGCGGAAGTCGGCCTGTCGGGTGCAGACCTGAACGGCCTGACTGGCGCCCTGCGCGCACCGGTGGAGCAGTCGGTCGCGAACGACGCGCCCGTCATCGCTGCGGCGGTTGAGCGTGCAGCGCCAGAGGTTGAAGCCGAAGCCTGAACCTGATCTGGTTCGTCAGGTCTTGAGGGCCGGTCGCCATCGTGCGACCGGCCTTTTACTTTTTGGGCTGTATGCGGATGCGCATTGCGCCCGTGCCGGTCTGAACCTCGAAACGGCCTGTCGCGCGGATCAGGTCGGACAGTTTGGCAAAACCATAGGTCCGCTGGTCGAAGTCGGGATAGGCGTTGCGCAGGCGGCTGCCGATGGCGCCGACCAGAACCCAGCCGTCGCCGTCTTCATCCATGTCCGGGATCAGGGAGGCGATCAGGCGCCCGGCTTCTGAAGGTTTGCGTTTGGCGGGGGCTTCAACGGCGGGCGTGGCCTTGGCGGCGCCATTGTCGGCTTCGGGCGGTGCGCTGAGGTTCTCGGTGTAGATGAAACGGGTGCAGGCCTGACGAAAGCTTTCGGGCGTCTTGCGTTCACCGAAACCATAGACGTCGACGCCTTCCTCGCGGATGCGGGCGGCCAGACGGGTGAAGTCAGAGTCGGACGACACCAGACAGAAGCCGTCGAAACGGCCCGAATGCAGCAGGTCCATCGCGTCGATGACCAGGGCGATGTCGCCCGAGTTCTTGCCCTTGGTGTTGGCGAAATTCTGTTGGGGCTGGATGGCGAACTGGGCCAGGACCTTGGTCCATCCAGCGATCTGGGGACTGGAGAAGTCGCCATAGACCCGCCGGGCCGAGGCCTCGCCCAATGTGGCGATCTCGGTGAACAACAGGTCGGCGATCCGGGACGAGGCGTTTTCCGCATCGATCAGAACCGCCAGTCGCGGCGCCTTGGCTTCAGCCATTCCAGTCTCCCTAGAGCTGTCCCATCGTATTGTCGTGATCGACGGCCTGTTTCTTCAACCAGCCGACGAAGGCGGTGGTGCTGGGCGAGGGCGGCCGGTCGCGGGGCTGGACGACATAATAGGCAAAGCCCACGGCCTCTGAGCCATCGGGGAAGGGGGCGATCAGGCGGCCGGAGGCCAGATCAGCCTGGGCCAGTGTGCGTTTGGCCAGCGCCACGCCGCGACCGGCGATGGCGGCCTCGATCAGCAGGCCCGACTGGTTGAAGCGCGAGCCGCGGCGCGGATCGGGGTGACGCACACCGCGCGCCTTCAGCCACATGGCCCAGTCGGGACGGCTGGGGTCGCCATCGTTGGACATGTCGTGCAGCAGGGTGTGGCGGATCAGGTCGGCGGGTTTTCGGATCGGATGCTCGCCGTCCATCAGCGACGGGGCGCAGACGGGCAGAACCGTCTCGGTCATCAGCCGGTCCACGGTCAGGCCGGGATAGTCGCCGGGACCATAGCGAATGGCCAGATCGACCTTGCCCTCGGTCAGGTCGGCGGGCTCCATGTCAGCGGAAATCCACAGCTCGATCTCAGGATGGGCGGTATGGAAATCGTCCATGCGCGGCATCAGCCATTTGGAGGCGAAGCCGGGCGCCACGCTGATCGACACCTGTTTGCGACGCGGCGGTTCGCGCAGCAGGGCGGAGGCGTCCATCAGGCGCTCGAACCCCTCGCGCAGCAGCGGCACGGATGAGCGGCCCAGATCGGTCAACTGCAGCCCGCGCGCTTCGCGCACGAACAGGGGGCCGCCGACAATGTCTTCCAGCAGGCGGATCTGCTGGCTGACCGCGCCCGGCGTCACGGCCAGCTCATCGGCGGCGCGTGAGAAGTTCAGATGACGCGCGGCGGCCTCGAAAGCACGCAGGGCGTTAAGCGGGAGCAGGGAGCGGACCATCATCGATAGAAAACCTATCAGCGAGACAAAGGCAATCTGGTTTGCGGGTGTTGCCGATGAAGTCGAAGGTCCGAGGCCTGAGTTTGCGCCTGAAATTGGTGCTTTTCCTCCCTGACCGCTCCGGAAAGCCAGACGATGCGTGTCTTTCTTGCCTCCATTCCGCTGGAGGCCGCAAAAATCGTGATCATCGGCGGCGGGGAACCGGCGCTGGCCAAGCTGCGGCTGTTCCTGAATAGCCCGGCTGAGGTGATGTGGTTTGCGCCAGACGGTGCGCCAGCCGCGATCGAGACGCCGCAGGGGGCGCCGACGCCGGTGCTGCGGGCGCCGGATGCGGATGATCTGGCAGGCGCGCGTCTGGTGTTCATCGCTCTGGGCGATCTTGATCATGTTCAGCGGCTGGCCGGATTGGCGCGGACGGCGGGGGCGCAGGTCAATGTGGTGGACCAGCCGAGGCTCAGCGATTTCCAGACCCCGGCCCTGATCGACCGGGACGAGGTGGTGGTCGGTGTGGCGACGGGCGGATCGGCGCCGATCCTGGCGCGCGATGTGCGCACGGCCATCGAGAATGTACTGCCTGCCGGTCTGGCCAATGT
>NZ_JABAZW010000089.1 GCF_018608325.1 Brevundimonas sp.
GATCACCGACGCCGCCGTCAACGCGGGCGACTGGGCCGGTATCGAGGCTCAGGTGAAGAAGACGGTCGACGCCGTCGCCGCCTTCCGCGCCTCCAAGGGCTGATTATCTGGGCGCGTCGGGGTGCGGCGGTCGGTTCGGCGGCCCATCCCGATGCGGCTCCCTGTGTGCCCCACCCTTGCGCTGCAGGATCGGCGACAGGGTCTTGCGCTGCTCAGGCGTCAGTTCCGCCAGCACGGCGATGGCTTCATTCTCCAGCCGGGCGCGACCGCGCAGTTCCGCCGAACGTGACTGCTCCAGCAGAGCCTGAACCCTGGCTGCGTCATAAACATCTGCGCCTGCGACCACGACCGCCTCACGCCGCGCCGCACGGGCCGCTTCAAAATCAGGACGGGCGGCCAGGGCGGATTCGCGCAGGCTCGTATGGACCTTCTCGCGAATCTCCGGCGGCAAGCTGGCCAGCATTTCGCCAAAGCCCCCCTGACGGCCCGGCGTATTCTGGGCCTCGATCTTGCGGTCCATCTGGGCGCGGCTGACGCCGTAAGCCACCCCGCCCGCCACCGCGAACAGGTTCAGGGCCACCGACACGGCCAGAGCGATCTTCAGCGTCTTGTTGCTCATCCCAGAACCTCGGTGTCGTCCACGCCGCTCAGTGTCGACTGATAGAGAATGGCGTCGGCGCGCTCATTGGCGGTGATGTGCGACGTCAGGCCCACGCCCGCGACCACGCCCGCACAGGCCGCCGCCGCCCAGCCCGCGCCCAGCACCCAGAACAGGCGGTGCAGATGGCCGCGCCCCGTCCGCACCCTGGACTTGGGCGCAGCCGCCAGAACGCGGGCGGTCAGATCAGCGGACGGCGTCACGCGCGGCGAGGCGTCCAGCAGGGCGTCCAGCGCCGCCGCATCCTCCAGCACGGCGCGCGCAGCCGGGTCGGCCGCGATCAGGCTCTCGGCGAAGGCGCGCTCGTGCGCAGGCCAGCGGCTCAGGTCCGCGCCGTAAGCCTCCGCCAGAACTTCAAGCCGTTCGATCTTCATCGTCCGTCTCCCACACGCCGCCCGTCAGATCGGGGCGACAGATCCGCCAGGGCCGCGCGCAACGCCCGCCGCCCCCGCGACAACAAACTCTCCAGCGCCTCGACGCTGATCTCCATCAGAGCCGCCGCCTCGATATTGGTCAGCTCCTGATAATGGCACAGCACGATGGCCTCGCGCTGCCGATCCGGCAGTTTGGCCAGCGCCGCATCGACGCGCCTGCCCGTCTCGGCGGCCAGCAGGCCGCGATCCGGCGCCGGGCCGTCGTCCGGTCGATCCGGCGGCGTGTCGGTCGGGATTTCCCGTCGTCGCCGCAGCCGGTCGTAGCAGAGGTTCAGCGCCACCCGATGCAGCCAGGTGTCGAACTTGGCCTTGCCCGTCTGCCAGGTAGGCGCCTGCCGCCACGCCTTCAGCATGGCCTCCTGCGCCACGTCCTCGGCTTCGGCGGGATCGCCCAGCATCCGCTGCGCCAGCGCCAGAATGCGCGGCAGCTTGCGTTCGACCAAGGCCTGAGACGCCGCCGGATCGCCCAGACCCACACGGCGCACCAAATCCTCGTCGGGGTCGACGACTGCGACCAATCCAGCCTCTTTCGTTAGAGCCTGATCGGTTGAGGCAGGATCGCTGCGCGATCTCGCCGACGCCGTGAATCAGGCTCTTAAAAAATGCCGGAGCGAAATCCGGGCGGCACTGGCTTGCAGCCAACGCCTCCGATTTCGCTCTGGCGGCGAAAGGGACCGATTCGCACAGAACGGACGACCCCGACATCTCTCTTACTCCGAAGCCGGAGCCGGGGAAGCCGGTTGTTGCCCCGGACGGTGCTGCCCGCGCCCCTGACGGTGCTCAGCCCGGCCTTCGCGACGCTGTTCGGCGCGCGCATTCCAGCCTGCGCGACGTTCAGCCGCCGTCAGGACGCCGTCGTGGTTCGTGTCCAGCTTGGCGAACTGTTCGGTCAGCTTGGCGCGGACATCGGCGATGACGATGGGGCCACGCTCACGCGCGCCCTCTGCACCGCGCGCACCACGATGCGCCGCGCGCATGGGGCCGCGATGACCGCCGCGCTGTCCGGCCCATTGCCCTGCCCGCTCCGCACGCGGACCACGCTCAGCGCGTGGCGCATTGGCGGCGTCGAACTCAGCGCGGCTGATGGAGCCGTCACCGTTAGCGTCCATTTTGGCGAAGCGTTGGTTCAGACGCTGCGTGCGCTGCGCCTGCCGCGCGGCCTGCATTTCCTCCGGCGTGACAACGCCGTCGCGGTTCGTGTCCGTCGCAATCAGTCGGGCCAGACGCGCATCGACGAACTCGGCCTGGGTGACCGAGCGTTCAGCCGCTGCGGCACGTGCCGCGTTCGGAGCGCGGTTCGGTGCCGGGGTCTGGGTCTGGGCCATGGCCATGCCGGATACGGCAGCCAGTGCGATGGCGGCGACGCCGCCGATCATGGTCTTCTTCATCCTGTGGTCTCCTTGAGCCGTCCCGAGGAACGGCCAGTGTTCAACCCTGTCGAAGGTTTGAACGGAGAACCCCGGATTATCCGTCGCGGGCCGCCGGAACAGCCTGTTCGAACGCCGCCCGCGCCCGTGCGCGCAGGTCCGTCAGGTCGCGCTTCATCGTCTCGAAATCCGCCGCCCCGACCGCCTCGGCCAGACGCAGCTGGAAGACGGCGGGCTCAGCCTCGGGATCGACCCGGCCTTCGAAGGCGGCGGCCAGCAGGTGATTGATCCGCTGCTGGGTGCGCCAGGCCTCGGCCAGAACCGGATCGTTTTCCAACGCCTTCAGCGTCGAGACCGTCAACGGCTGGCCGTTCGCCGCCGCCTGAAGCTGGCGGTACTGGGCCGTAAACTCGGCATCCACCTGCCCGCCCGGCGACAGCTTCAGATCCCAGAAGCCGTGCGGCCGCCGCTCGCGGTCCATCAGGGCGCGCATCTTGCGCACATCCGCCCCGATATCGACGCCAGGTCGCGGACGGCGCAGCACCGCCTCAAGCGTTTCCAACACCCTTTCCCCAAAGGCCGGATCGCTGGCCCAGACGACGCGGGCGCGGGTCAGGACCATGAACTCCCAGCTCTCGGCCTCATGTTCATAATAGTCGACGAAGGGCGCCAGACGCACCGACACCGGCCCCTTGGACCCCGTGGGCCGCAGCCGCATGTCGACCTCATACAGCCCGCCCTCGGCCGTATGCGCCGACAGGGCCGAGATCAGCCGTTGGGTGAAGCGCACATAGAAGACGTCCGCGCTCCAGCCCTTGATCTCCGACAGGGCGCCGTCGGGGGCGTCATACAGGGTCATCAGGTCCAGATCAGACCCGGCCGACATCTCGCGCGATCCCGCCTTGCCCAGCGCCACCACCGCCACAGCGCCGCCGGGGAAGGCGCCGCCCAGACGCTCGGTCTCGGCTAGGGCCGCCGGGGCCAGTGTCCGCATCGCCGCATCGGCCAGGGCGGCATAGGCGCGCCCGGCCTCCTCCGGCCCAGTACGCCCGCTGATGGCGTGGATGCCGATGCGGAACATCTGTTCGCGGTGCAGGCGGCGGACAACGTTCATAGCCCCTTCGAAATCGCCCGCCTCCTCGGCCTCGACCAGCATCTGTTCGACAAGTCCGGTGTCTTCCGACAGATCGGTCAGGAACCGCGCATCCAGAATGCCGTCCAGCGCAGCGGGCTGGCGGCCCAGCTGACGCGCCAACCGGGGTGCAAAAGCCATCACCCCCAGCACCATGTTGAACAGCTTGGGCTGGTTCAGGAACAGGGCCTGCACCTGCACCCCCGCCGCCAGACCGGAGAAGAAGGTGGCGAAACGGCGGAAGGCGTCATCCGGCGCCCCCGTCCGCGCCAGGGCCTGCAACAGACGCGGCGCCAGCCGGGTGAACAGTTCACGCCCTCGCGCCGTCCGGGTCGCCGGGATGCGGCCATGGTGCCAGCTGCGGATCGTGTCGGACACGCTGGCCGCCTCGGTGAAGCCCATCCGTTTCAGGGTCTCCAGCGTCTCGGGGTCGTTCTCGACCCCCGTGAAGACCAGACTGCCGTAAGGCGAATCCAGTTCCTCGCCGCCCTCGAACAGTTCGCCATAGCGGGTGTTCACTCGGACCAGCAGGTCTTCGATCCCCGCGTCGAACCGGGCCAGATCGCCCTCGCCCGCCAGCGCCGCCACCGCCCCGCGACGCTCAGCGTCGACCGGGAGTTTGTGCGTCTGCTCGTCGTCCAGCATCTGCACCCGGTGTTCCAGCCCGCGCAGTTCGACATAGGCGGCGGACAGTTCCTCAGCAACCTGCGGCGGGACATGCCCTGCCTGCGTCAGCGCCGCCAGGGCGTCCAGCGTGCGCGGCGCCCGCAGTTCGGGATGGCGTCCGCCCAGGATCAACTGCTGGGTCTGGGCGTAGAATTCGATCTCGCGGATGCCCCCGCGCCCCAGCTTCAGATTGGCGCCCGCCGCCTGCAACCCCTCGCCGGTCTTGTAGGTGTGGATCTGTTTCTTGATCGACTGGATGTCCAGAACGGCGGCGTAATCCAGACTGCGCCGCCAGATGAAGGGGATCATCGCCTTCAGGAACCGGCCCGCCGCGCGCATGTCGCCCAGCACGGGCCGCGCCTTGATAAAGGCCGCCCGCTCCCAGTTCTGGCCGACGCTTTCGTAGTATCCAAGCGCTGCGGGCGCCGCGACCACCGGCGGGGTCGAGGACGGGTCGGGCCGCAGCCGCAGATCGACGCGGAAGACATAGCCGTCCGCCGTCCGCTCGGTCAGCAGGGTGGCCAGAACCTTGGCGGCGCGATTGACGAAATCCTGCATCTCCACACCGTCGGCCAGAGCCACCGTCAGCAGGCGCGGCTCATAGAAGAGCGAGATGTCGATGTCGGACGAATAGTTCAGCTCATTGGCGCCGTGCTTGCCCATGGCCAGACCGAACAAGCCGGGAATGGGACCGCGTGAATCGTCTGGCGCGGTCAGCAGCCTGCCCTTTTCGCGCTGTTCATTGGCGACGGCCCGCAGCGCCGCACGGCACGAGGCGTCGGCGAACCGCGACAGGGCCGCCGTCACCGGGTCCAGCCCCCAGACCCCGCCCAGATCGGCCAGCGCCGTCAGCAGATGCAGGTCCGCCTTCAGCACCCTCAGCGGCGACTTCATGGCCTCTGCATCCCCGGTCAGGGCGTCGGTCTCGGCGATGATGACATCCAGATGCCGGTCGGGGACACTCTCCAGAATCCGCCGAAGTTGCGCGGGCCGACGCCGCATCAGCCCCGACAGATAGGGCGACGCCCCCGCCACCGAAGCCAGCGCGGGCCATGCCGTATTCAGCACCTCCAACCAGCCGTCGGCAGAGGCGGCCTCGGCCAATGTCTCATGCAGGCGTTCCGCGGCGCCGGGGCTGTGGACCGGACCAGCAGGTTTCAGGCGCTCATAAAGCGGACGGGACTTCTGCGTGGGCATTCAACTCTTCCGCTTATGGATTACCCGAGGCGGGTGGCAGGACCAGCGCCACCCGCAGGCCGGGGCCGAAATCACCGTATGCGCCCGGACCTTCGTCCAGCACCACGCGCCCGCCGTGCGCCTCGGCCACCGCCGTCACCAGCGACAGGCCAAGGCCGGAACCCGGCTCGGTGCGGCTGTTGTCCAGACGCACGAACCGTTGGACCACGCGCTCGCGGTCCTCTTCGGGCACGCCGGGGCCGGTGTCGGTGACGGAATATTCGATCTCGCCCGACGAACGCCTGCGCGCCCTCAGCTTCACCGCCCCGCCCGCCGGCGTGTATTTGATGGCGTTGTCGATGATGTTGGCCAAGGCCTGCGCCAGGAAGGGCTGATTGCCCTCGATCATCAATCCCTTCTCGACCTCGGCGGAGAAGTCGATCTCCTTGTCCTCGGCGGCGGGTTCGTAAAGCTCGGCCATGTCGGCGGCCAGATCGGCGGCGTCGATGACCTTGGGGTCTGGCGCTCCGCCCGCC
>NZ_JABAZW010000084.1 GCF_018608325.1 Brevundimonas sp.
GGGTCAGGATGTCCGTAGGCGAGCCGATGCTGAAGCTGAAACGGGGCTGCAGGAACAGGAAGTTATAAGTCAGGAACGCTGCCGTCGCCGCCGCCAGCGCGGGCCGCAGCCCGTACAAGACGCCCGCCGCCAGCACCGCCGCCAGATAGATGACGCCCAGATCGACCCGCTCGAACGCCCGATCCAGCAGCAGGGCGATCCCGGTGGCCACGGCGACGCAGCCCGCCCCCACGACATAGCCCCGCCAGCCGCCCGCGACGCCCGGTCTCTCGGACGCAACAGCGGGTTCGCTCACTTCATGACCATCCGTAATGACATGGATGGCCACGCCGCGTGCCTGCCGCAGCAGCTCCGCCGCCAGCGAGCGACCCAGCCATTCCGACAGACGGCTGTCGCGGCCCTTGGCCAGAACGATCTGGGTGATGTTGTTATGGTGGGCGTGGTCCATGACGGCCCGAACCACGTCATCCCCACTGAGAACGACCGTGCGTCCGCCCAGCTGTTCCGCCAGCTTCAGCGCATCGGATAGCTTGCCCGCAGAACCAACGCCGTGCCGCGCCCCCGAAGGACGGTCCACGTGGGCCACGGTCCAGGGCGCATCCATCATCATGTCCGACAACCGCCGCCCCGCCCGCACCAATGGCGCCGCCATCCCGTCACCGGCGACCAGAACCAGAATCCGCGCACCTGCCGCCCACGGTCCCTGAACCCCCTGCTCACGCAGGCGCGCCACCAGTTGATCGTCCACCGTCTTGGCCGCGCGGCGCAGGGCCAGTTCGCGCAGGGCCGTTAGGTTCTCGACCTTGAAGAAGTTGTCCGCCGCCAGCCGCGCCGTCTCCGGCACATAGACCTTGCCCTCGGCCAGCCGCTTGCGCAGTTCCTCGGGCGTGATGTCCACCACCTCGATATCGTCTGCTCGCGACAGGGCGCTGTCAGGCACGCTTTCACGTTGCCGCACGCCGGTGATGCGCAGCACCACGTCCGAAAGGCTTTCCAGATGCTGGACGTTCAGCGTGGTCCAGACATCCAGCCCCGCATCCAGCAACTCCTCCACATCCTGCCAGCGTTTCGGGTGGCGTGAACTGGGGGCGTTGGAGTGGGCGTATTCATCGACCAGCAGCAGGTCAGGACGCCGCGTCAGGGCGCCGTCGATGTCGAACTCCATCAGGGTTCGGTCGCGATAGGCGATGGGACTGCGCCCCATGACCTCCAGCCACCGCAGAAGGCTCATTGTCTCCTTGCGGCCGTGGGTTTCGACCACGCCGACCACGACGTCGCGACCTTCCGCCTTCAGCCGACGTGCGGCCCGCAGCATCTCATAGGTCTTGCCCACCCCCGGCGACATGCCCAGAAACACCTTCAGCCGCCCACGCTTTCGCGGGGCGGCCGGGGGTTTGTCCGACAGGCTGTCAGGCGGGGCCGTCAATGGGCGGCGGCCTGTGCGAACCGGGCATCCAGCGCCATGTTGGTCAGCAGCACATTGACGCGCGGCTGGCCCAGAATGCCGAAGGTGCGGCCCGTGACATGTTGCTGAACCACCTGACGCACCTCATCCGCCGGGACGCCGCGCGCCATGGCGATGCGGGCGATCTGAAACTCAGCGTAGGCCGGAGAAATATCCGGGTCGAGGCCTGAAGCCGAGGTCGTGACCGCATCCGCAGGGATGGGGCGACCCGCCGCTTCCGGGCGCAGGGCGTCGGCGTCATGCTGGACGCGCGCGATCAGGTCCGGGTTCAACGGCCCCAGGTTGGAGCCAGACGATGAAGAGGCGTCATAACCCTTGCCTGCCGCCGAAGGACGCGGATGCAGATAGGCTGGCTGGCTGAAACCCTGACCGACCAGAGCCGAACCGATGACAGTACCGGCCTTGTTATGGATCAGGCTGCCGCCGGCCTGGGTCGGGAAGGCGGTCTGGGCCACACCCGTCACCGCCAGAGGATAGGCCACGCCGAGCACAGCCGTGAAAAGAGCGATCATCACGACCGCCGGACGGATGGAGGTCAACATCAGAAGATCGCCTTCAGACTGGCCACGGCGCGCGCGCCGTAGGGGCTGCCGAAATCATGCTGGTCGGTGTCGTAATAACGCACGTCCAGCGCCAGATGCGGGGTCAGAGTGTATCCGACGCCCAGATTCCAGGTGGTGTAATCCAGGTCCGACGACAGCCACTGACGCCCAAGCGCGGCCGAGACTGTCCACCTGTCCGCCGGACTGACTGCGCCGTTGACCTCGGCATAGGTCGCCTGATCCTCGGTCGATCCAAAGAAATCCGGCGACCAGTAAACTGCTGCACCCAGGGTCGCGGGGCCGACGGCGCGCGATGCCGCCGCCTTCAGCTCGACGTAGTTGTAATCAGCGCCGCCCGGCTGGCCGACATAGAGATAGCTGACGACGCCCAGATCCAGGTTGAAGCCTCTGAACTCGGGCCGCACACCGGCGTACAGGTCGATCTCGGCATCGGTGTCCTTGTCGCCGACGAAGTCCACAGTGGTCGCCGAGGCCCCGGCATAGAAGCGCCCCTGCGTCGCATCGACCCCGATGAAGACCGCCGGATCGCCCTTGGTCTGACTGACGCCGCGAAACACATAGTCGCTGCTCACACCGGCGTTGAAGCTGATGCTCGGGCCGGATCTGGCGCGCGTCGTGTCCGGGTCCGTATCCTGGGCACTGGCCGCCCCGCACATGCCAAACGCGGCGATGCAGACGACTGTGGAAAGAGTTTTACGCATGAAAATTGTTCCTTGATCGCTCAGTTCGGCCTCAGGCCAGACCCAGGGCGGAAATGACGATGTCGATCAGTTTGATGCCGATGAAGGGGGCGATCAGGCCGCCCAATCCGTAGATCAGCAGGTTGCGCCCCAGCAGCTTGCCTGCCCCCACAGCCCGGTATTTGACGCCTCGCAGCGCCAGCGGGATCAGGGCCACAATGACCAGAGCGTTGAAGATCACCGCTGACAGGATGGCGCTTTCTGGGCTGGACAGCTTCATCAGGTTCAGCGCCGCCAGAGACGGCAATCCGACCACGAACATGGCGGGGATGATGGCGAAATACTTGGCCACGTCGTTGGCGATGGAGAAGGTGGTCAGGGCGCCGCGTGTGATCAGCAGTTGCTTGCCCACCTCGACGATCTCGATGACCTTGGTCGGGTCTGAATCCAGATCGACCATGTTCCCCGCCTCGCGGGCGGCCTGTGCGCCGGTCTGCATGGCCACGCCGACATCGGCCTGAGCCAGCGCAGGCGCATCATTGGCCCCGTCGCCGCACATGGCGACCAGACGCCCCTTGGCCTGCTCGGCCTTGATGAGGCGCATCTTGTCCTCGGGCGTCGCCTCGGCCAGGAAATCGTCGACACCGGCTTCCGAAGCGATTGCCGCCGCCGTCACCGGGTTGTCGCCCGTGACCATGACGGTCCTCAGCCCCATGCGGCGAAGGTCGGCAAAGCGCGCCTTGACCCCCGGCTTGACCACGTCCTTCAGATGAATGACGCCGACCAGCGCATCGTTTTCGGTCACCGCCAGAGGCGTGCCGCCCGAACGGGCTATACGGTCCACGGCAGCGCGAAACTCGCTCGGTCCTGCGCCATCGGTCAGGCCCAGACTGCTCAACACCGCATCGACCGCCCCCTTACGCCAGGACCGACCCTCTGCCTCAAGACCGGACTGACGGGTCACGGCGCTGAACGGAATGGTCTTGGCGCCCTTGGGCATGTCACCCGTCACCCCGGCATTGCGCCCCAGTTCGACGATAGAGCGGCCCTCAGGCGTTTCATCCGCCAGTGAGGCCATGACCGCAGCCCGCAGGGCCGCCTCGGGGCGAACCCCGGGGACGGGGATGACCTCTGTGGCCATGCGGTTGCCGAAGGTGATGGTGCCGGTCTTGTCCAGCAGCAGGGTGTCGACATCGCCCGCAGCCTCGACCGCACGACCTGAGGTGGCCAGCACATTGACCTTCAACAGCCGATCCATGCCCGCGATGCCGACGGCCGAGAGCAGCCCGCCGATAGTCGTCGGAATCAGGGTGATGAACAGCGCGCCCAACACCAGCGGATCCAGCTTGATCCCCGAATAGGCGCCCAGTCCTAGCAGGGCCGCGACCGCGATCAGGAAGATCAGTGTCAGGCCTGCCAACAGCACAGACAGCGCCAGTTCGTTCGGCGTCTTCCGACGGTCCGCGCCTTCGACCATGGCGATCATCCGGTCAAGGAAGGTCGCGCCGGGCGCCGAGGTGATGCGCACCTTGATCCAGTCGGAAACCACCGTGGTGCCGCCAGTGACGGCGGAACGGTCGCCGCCGCTTTCACGGATCACCGGCGCGCTTTCACCGGTGATGGCGGCTTCGTTGACCGAGGCGACGCCCTCGATGATCTCACCGTCCGAAGGCACCACATCCCCGGCCTCGACCAGAACGATGGAGCCTATCTCCAACTCATGGGCCGGGGTCGGAACGACTGTTCCCGTGACAGGATCGACAATCAGCTTGGCCTTGGTGGTGACGCGGGCGGCGCGCAGGCTGTCAGCCGCCGCCTTTCCGCGTCCTTCGGCGATGCTTTCGGCCACATTAGCGAACAGAACTGTCGCCCACAGCCACAGGGCAACCTGGACAGCAAAACCTGCTGCCTGCCCAGTCACCACCGCGACGACTGCCGAAACACTGGCCAGTGCGGCGACGATCCAGGTCGCGAAAATAACAGGATTGCTGAGAAGCTTGGTCGGGTTCAACTTGGCGACAGCGTCGCCCAGCGCCCGCCCAAGCATGGCCCCGTTCAGCCCCCCGGCGATCGAGGGGGAACGGGAGCTCGACGGATCGAGCGTGACTTGTGTCATGACAAATATCCGATGCGGATCAGAACCGGGCCATGAACTGAAGCATGTCGAAATGCTCCACGATCGGACCCAGAGAGAGAGCGGGGAAGAACTGCAGACCGCCAAGGATCAGGATCACCCCGATCAGCAGGCCGATGAACAGCGGGCCATGCGTGGGCAATGTCCCGGCAGAAGGCGCCAGACGCGGCTTGGCGACCAGGGCGCCCGCGACAGCCAACACTGCGACGGCAGGCACAAACCGGCCCAGCAGCATGGCCAATCCCAAAGTGGTGTCCCACCAGGGCGCATTGGCGCTCAGGCCCGCAAAGGCCGACCCATTGTTGCCGGTCGCCGACGTATAGGCATAGAGAATCTCGGACAGACCATGAGGGCCTTTGTTCAGCAAACCAGCCAGGGCCTCAGGCAGGACCGCAGCCACAGCAGAGAAGCCCAGCACCGACAACGGCACGATCAGAACCACGAACATGGCGAACTGAATCTCTCGGGCTTCGATCTTCTTGCCCAGGTATTCAGGTGTGCGTCCGACCATCAGGCCTGCAACAAAGACCGCCAGCATGGCCATCAGCACCATGACTGCGATGCCCGATCCGATCCCGCCTGGCAGGATCTCGCCCAACTGCATCAAGAACATGGTCACCGCGCCACCCAGCGGCATGTAGCTGGCATGCATGGAGTTGACCGACCCGTTTGAGGCGCCCGTCGTCTGGGTCGCCCAGGCGACTGAAGCAGGCACGCCGAAGCGGACCTCCTTGCCTTCCATATTGCCCGCCGATGTACTGACATCAGCGGCGACCAGGGCTGGCGCAGGCTGGCTTTCAATGACGTAGAGAGCAGCCCCGGCAGCACCCAGCATCAGGAACGCCGCAACGACAAGCGCGCGTACTTCCTTCTTGGCCATGACACTGCGGCCAAAGGCGAAGAAGGCCGCCCAACCCATTACATTGACGCTGATCGCTGTAATCAGGGTGGTCAGCGGGGTTGGATTTTCCAGCGGGTGCGCCGAGTTGACGCCAAAGACGCCGCCCCCGTTGATGCCCAACTGCTTGATGGCCAACTGGCTGGCGGTCGGGAACAGACTGATCGTCTGCGCCCCGCCTTCCAGCGTCGTCGCATGAGCAGATGACGCCAGCGACTGCACGAC
>NZ_JABAZW010000042.1 GCF_018608325.1 Brevundimonas sp.
CGCGGCGGTCGTGGCGCGCGGCATGGGCCGGGCCTGTGTCTCTGGCGCGGGTGAAATCCACATTGACGAGGCCCGAGGCGTGTTCACCGCGCGCGGCCGCAGCTTCGCCGCCGGTGAAGTCATCACCATCGATGGGTCGAAGGGCGAGGTGCTGGACGGCGCCGTGGCCATGATCGAGCCGGAACTGACCGGCGACTTCCAGACCCTGATGGCCTGGGCTGACAAGGCGCGTCGCCTGAAGGTGCGCGCAAACGCCGAAACCCCGCTGGACGCCAAGACCGCGCGCGGCTTCGGCGCCGAGGGCATCGGCCTGTGCCGCACCGAGCATATGTTCTTCGACGACACCCGGATCGCCGCTGTGCGCGAAATGATCCTGGCCGATGACGAGAAGGGCCGCCGCACGGCCCTGGCCAAGATCGCCCCGTTCCAGAAGTCGGACTTCGTCGAACTGTTCGAGATCATGGCCGGCCTGCCGGTGACGGTGCGCCTGCTGGACCCGCCGCTGCACGAGTTCATCCCGCACTCGGATGAGGACATCGACGCCCTGGCCGCCACCTCGGGCATCGACGCCGACAAGCTGAAGCGCCGCGCCAAGGAATTGCACGAAACCAACCCCATGCTGGGCCATCGCGGCTGCCGTCTGGGCGTCGCCTATCCTGAAATCTACGAGATGCAGGTCCGCGCCGTTCTGGAGGCCGCTCTGGATGTGAAATCCAAGTCAGGCCAGGCGCCGATCGTCGAGATCATGCACCCGCTGGTGGCGACGGGGCTGGAGATGAAATATCTCCGCGAACTGACCGACCGCACCGCCAAGGCGGTGTTCGGCGAGGCGGGGCAGACTGTCGACTATCTGGTCGGCGCCATGGTCGAACTGCCGCGCGCCGCCATCCGTGCGGGCGATCTGGCCGAATACGCCCAGTTCTTCAGCTTCGGCACCAATGACCTGACCCAGACGACGTTCGGCATCAGCCGCGACGACTCGGGCCGCTTCCTGCAGGCCTATCTGGACAAGGGCATCTTCGAGACGGACCCGTTCGTGCGTCTGGACCAGGACGGCGTCGGCGGCCTGATCGAGATCGCAACCGAGCGCGGTCGCGCCGCCCGTCCTGACGTCAAGCTGGGCATCTGCGGCGAGCATGGCGGCGACCCCGCCTCCATCGCCTTCTGCGAGAAGACCGGCCTGGATTACGTCTCCTGCTCGCCCTACCGCGTGCCGATCGCTCGCCTCGCCGCCGCCCAGGCTGCGCTGGATATCGAGCGCGAAAAGGACCGCTGAGGTCTTATCCATCCAGAGACTGAAGGGCGGCTTCTGCGGAGGCCGCCCTTTTTCTTTGATGTCACAAAGTCGCCGTTGTTAGCAAAACGCCGTGTGTGGCTCAGGTTCAACAGGCATTGATTGCTTCTGGTCAGCTCTGGAACAGATCAGGTCGCCACCTATTTAAGCACTCGCTGGATGGGGCTGATGTTCCTTCGGTTCATCACATCTAGGAGTTAATAAGAAACAATGCGTAACATTCTTCTCGCTGCTGTCGCCGTTTCCGCAATCGCTGCACCCGCCTTTGCTCAAACCAATCCTGAGCCGCGTGGTTACGGTTCTCTGGGTTACACTTATCTTGACGGCGATGCCGCCACGACTGGCGCCGTCACGGGCCGCCTGGGCGTGAACATCAACCGTTACATCGGCGTCGAGACCGAAGCCTCGGTCGGCGTGAAAAAGGACGATGTGACGATCAACGGCGTTGATGGCCGGATCAAGCAGAACTGGGACGCCGCGGGCTATGTGGTTGGCCGCGTGCCGGTGTCCAATAACTTGGAACTGTTTGCGCGTGGTGGTTACGGCCACACCGAACTGAAGCAGGACGTTGTGGGCGCGCGGACTGACATCGGCGGCGACAGCTGGAACTATGGCGCTGGCGCCAACTACTTCCTCGACGGCGTGAACGGCGTCCGCGCCGACTGGACCCGTCGCGACTACCGCGATGATGGCGGCAAGGCCGACGCCTACTCGGTCAGCTACATCCGTCGCTTCTGATCTTCAGCTTCCGCTGAACAGAAAAAGGGCGCGCTCCGAAAGGGGCGCGCCTTTTGCATTTTCCAGGTGACTGTCGTCAGGCCCCCGTTTTCAGGCCCCGTCGTCAGGTCATGTCGCCGGCGAGAGCCCAACGTTGCGAGCCTTCGCCAAAGGGACGCACGAACATGTCGCGGTACTGTTCGAAGGCTTCGATGATTTTCTGGCGCAGGTCCGTGGGATTCACGGCTTCGCCACGCTGGCGCTTCATGGCGGTGACGCAGTCAACCACCAGATTCTGATGCGCCGAACCGCCCATGCTTTTCAGCACGGCGGCGATGTCCCGGGCCAGGCTTTCCAGGACGTGTTTCGGTGTTGTCTGAGCCATGCGGGCGCTCCCCTGTTCTCGACAGGAAAAGCCGTTGCAAAAACAGGCGGCAGATTCAAGCTTGGCCGCGCATTTGTGATCATGAAAGCGAATTAACCTGACATAACGCCGGTCACACGTTCTGGTTCTCTGGAGGGAGGACGATATGAACAATTTTGATCCGGCGGCGGCGACCGCCCAGTGGCTGGCGACCCTGTCGCCACAGGAGACGGCGCGGGCCGTCGCCTATACGCAGGGCTCGCACTGGTTGATTTTGTGGAGTTTTCTGGTCGCGGCCCTGGTCGCCTGGATCATTGTGCGGACCAACTGGCTGGTGGCGATCCGGGAGCGGATCGAGCGCAACAAGCCCCGGCCCAATCTGGCGACCCTGGCGGTCGCAGCCGCTTATTTCGCGATCAGCACGGTTTTGACCCTGCCGTGGTCCATTTACGAAAGTTGGTGGCGTGAGAAATCCTATGGCCTGACCAGCCAGGCTCTGGGCGGCTGGCTGAGCGAGGCCCTGATCAGTGCGGTCATGTCCGTGGTGCTGTCGTCCCTGCTGCTGCTGGTGATCTATGCGCTGATCCGGCGGGCAAGGCGGCTGTGGTGGGCCTGGGGGGCGGTGGTCACGACGGTCTTCATCCTGATCGGCCTGATTGTCTCGCCGATCCTGATCGAGCCGATCTTCAACACCTATACGCCTGCGCCGAACGGTCCGGTGCGTGACGCCGTTGTCGAACTGGCCAAACAGACCGGCACGCCGTCGGACAAGATCTACATCTACAACGGCTCCAAACAGTCGGATCGCTACACCGCCAATGTGTCCGGCCTGTTCGGCACGGCGCGCGTGGCCATGAGCGACACCATGTTCAAACAGGGCGCCGACCTGTCAGAGGTGCGCGGCGTGGTGGGCCATGAGATGGGCCACTACGTCCACGCCCACGTGCTGTGGATGGTCGGGGTTCTGGTCATTCTGGCGGGGCTGGCCTTCTGGCTGACGGACCGGCTGTATCCGTTCGCGCGGCGTCTGCTGGGGGCGAAGCGGGTGGGGGACATCTCCGACCCTGCAGGCCTGCCTGTGCTGGGTCTGGTGCTGGCCTTCCTGGGCGTCCTGGCTACGCCGGTCTTTGCGACCATGACCCGCACGATCGAGGAAGACGCCGACCATTTCTCGCTGGTTCACGCCAATGAACCGGATGGTCTGGCCAAGGCTCTGGTGAAGACGGCCGAATATCGCGCGCCTTCACCCTCGGCCATCGAGGAGTTCTTGTTCTACGATCATCCCAGCGTCGAGAACCGCGTGCGCCGGGCGATGGAGTGGAAGAAGGCCCACCCCGAGACGGGCAAGCCTGTTTCCTAGGTCAGTCTCTTAAGCGCGTTTGCGGACGAAGACGGCGCCGGCGGAATAGCCGGCGCCGAAGCTGCAGATCAGCCCCGTGTCGCCTGCTTCGAAGCCGTCATTGTGCAGGTGGAAGGCGATGATCGACCCCGCCGACGAGGTGTTGGCGTAGTCGTCCAGAATGATGACGTTTTCTTCTTCCGACGGCTCGCGGCCCAACACCTTCTTGCCGATCAGGGTGTTCATGTTGATGTTGGCCTGGTGCAGCCACAGGCGCTTCAGCCCGTGCGGGTCCAGGCCCAGTTCCTCGGCGTAGTCGACGATCATGTCCGACACCATCGGCACCACGTCGCGGAAGACCTTGCGGCCCTGCTGGACGAACAGCTTGTCGTTCTGCTGGCTGTCGTCGGCGACCGTCGCGTCCAGATGTTCGGTGTCGCGCGCGGCGCGGTTCAGGAAGCCGAAATTATTGCGGATGTTGTTGGAGAAGACCGTCTTCAACCGCGCGCCCAGCACGTCCCAGCCGCCCGGACCCGCCGTGTCCGACGATTCCACGATCACGGCCGTGGCCACGTCGCCGAAGATGAAATGGCTGTCGCGGTCGGTGAAGTTCAGGTGGGCCGAGCAGACTTCGGGGTTGACCATCAGCACCGCCTTGGCCGAGCCGGAGGCGATGAAGTCCGCCGCCGTCTTGATGCCGAAGGTCGCCGACGAACAGGCCACGTTCATGTCGAAGGCGAAGCCCTCGATGCCCAGCGCCTGCTGGACCTCGATCGACAGGGCGGGATAGGCGCGCTCCATGTTGGAGGCGGCGCACAGGACGGCTCCGATCTCGCTGACCGGCTTGCCCCAGGCGGCGATGGCGTCCTGAGCAGCCTTGACCGCGATCTCGGCCAGGATCGACAGTTCCTCGTTGGAGCGTTCCGGCAGGTGCGGGGCCATGCGCTGCGGGTCGATGATGCCGGTCTTGTCCAGCACGTAGCGGCTCTTGATGCCCGAGGCCTTCTCGATGAAGCCGGATGAGGAATGGGTCTTGGCCTCAAGCTCGCCCGCCTCGATCTCGGCGGCGTGGCGCGTATTCCACCCGTCAGCCCAGGCGTTGTAGCTGGCGACCAGTTCGTCGTTCGAGACGGACTGCTCGGGGGTGAAGAGGCCGGTGGCGGCGATGACGGCGTGGGGCATCTTTGTTTCTTTGTTCCTATCGCTCAGCCTGCGGGGCTTCGCTGCTAGAGGAGCCTGTTCCTGTCGCGCGGCCTCGATGGTTCGAAGCAGAGCGTTTCATATCTAAACCCGTCAATAGGATGGCGGAGGCTTTCGGTCGAGACTGGCGATGATCCCGGCGGCCCAGCGCTGGATCTGGCCGCGCGGCGCCTTGGGCGTCGGCTGGTCGCGGGCGGCGATCAGGCGCTCGACCAGATCCTCGGCCTCGCAGGGCCAGCCCTCGGGCGTGACATAGATCGGATAGGCGATCAGGGCGGCGTGAACCAGATGATCGACGCTGGCCCGACGCGTGCGGCGCTGGAACGTCATCCGGTCGTCGGTCAGGCCCCAGCCTGCATAGAAGGGGCGGCCATAGACCGACACGGCCTTGCCCCGCATCAGGGCCTCGAACCCGGTCAGGGAGGTCAGGGTGGCGACCCGCTGGCAGGCCGCCAGACAGTCGATGATGTCCAGTCCGTCCGCCGTCGCATCCACCGACGCCAGCGCCGATGCGTCCAGTTTGCCGGGACGATTGCCCGCCAGCACATCGGGATGGTTGCGATAGATCAGGAAGGCGTCCGGGTGATCGGCGCGCGCCGCCTCGACCAGACCGGAGTTGGTGTTCAGGTCGGGGCCGCAGCCCAGGAGGATCGACTTGTCGTTCTCGACCTGTCCCACGACCAGCAGGATTTCGCGGTCTGTCGGCCAGTCAGTCGGCGCCTGACCCTTCAGATTGTATTTCGACAGGCCTGCCCCGACGACCCGCATCCGCAAGCTTGCAGCCCGAGCTAGTTGACCGGGCGACAGGCCGTCGGTCTCGATCAGGGTCTCCAGCCGCGACGGGCGGGACGGGTCATAATAGACCCCCTGATCATCCAGCGCGACCGACAGGGCGCCGACGAAATCCGATCCCAGTCCGCGCGAACGGATGAAGCCGTCCTCCATCCGAACCGTGGGACCGTCGAATCCGGCGGCGGCTTGCCGCGTGGCCTCGCTCTCCTTGCCCGCCCACCAG
>NZ_JABAZW010000048.1 GCF_018608325.1 Brevundimonas sp.
CCCAACTCCCCCGACATCGCCAACGCCTCGCGCCAGATGAAACAGTCCGAGTTCGACCTGTGCGCCAAGAACGGCGTCACCGACATCGTCGAACTGAAGATCGGCTATGACGGCATCGTCATCGCCACGGCCCGCAACGGCAACGGCTTCAACTTCGAACTGAACGACCTGTACGAAGGCCTGGCCAAGGAAACCCCGGACGCCAGCGGCGCCTTCATCGCCAACCCGACCAAGACCTGGAACGATGTGAACAAGGGCCTGCCGGTCCAGCGCATCCAGGTCTATGGCCCGCCGCCCACCTCGGGCACGCGCGACGCCTTCCTGGAACTGGGCATGGCGCCGGGCGCCAAACTGGTCCCCGCCGCCGCCGCCATCGAGAAGTCGGACAAGACCCGTTTTGAAACCATCGCCCACACCCTGCGTGAAGACGGCGCCTGGATCGACGCGGGCGAGAACGACAACGCCATCGTCCAGACCCTGAGCCGCACCCCCGGTTCGCTGGGCGTGTTCGGCTATTCCTTCCTGGAGCAGAACCTGGACACGGTGAAGGCCGAGACCATCGACGGCGTCGCCCCCACAGCTGACACCATCGCCAACGGCACCTATCCGCTGTCGCGCAGCCTCTACATCTATGTGAAGAAGGCCAATATCGGCGTCATCCCCGGCCTGCAGCAGTTCGTGCAGGAGTTCCTGTCGGACGCCTCTGCCGGTCGTGGCGGCTATCTGCAGGACCGTGGCCTGATTCCGCTGCAGGAAGCCGATCTGCAGGCCCAACGCGCCGCCGCAGCGGCCATGACCCCGATGGCCCGCCCGGCCAAGTAACAGAGTTCTCCCCGAAGGCGTCCCGCCCCTTTTCACCGTCGCCACATCGACTATGATGGGGCGGGACAGCTTTCAGGACATCGAATGACTTCCAAGCCCGCGCGTCTGCGCAAGGCCGTACTTCCCGTCGCCGGTCTCGGCACACGGGTTCTTCCCGGCACCAAGACGACCCCCAAGGAACTGCTGAACGTCGTTGACCGGCCGATCCTTTCCTACATCGTCGAAGAGGCCCGCGAGGCCGGTATCGAGCATATCGTCTTCGTCACCGGTCGCTCGAAAGGCGCCATCGAAGACTATTTCGACCACCAGATCGAACTCGAAGCCCAGCTTCTGGCCAAGGGCAAGACGGCGATTCTCGAGATGATGAACGCCGAACTCGCCAAGGCCGGCGAGATGAGCTTCACCCGCCAGATGCAGCCCAAGGGCCTGGGGCACGCCGTCTGGTGCGCACGCGACATCATCGGCCATGAGCCGTTCGCGGTCATCCTGCCCGACGTCATCGTCGATGGTCAGCCGGGCGCGCTGAAACAACTGGTCGACGTCTATGAAGAGACGGGCGGCAATCTGATCGGCGTTGAATCCGTCGATATCGCCGACGCCCATAAATACGGCATCGTCGACCCGGCCAGCCGCGAGGGCAACCGCATCACCATGAAGGGGATGGTCGAAAAGCCCGCCCCCGGCACGGCGCCGTCCAACCTGTCCATCGCGGGCCGCTACATCCTGCAGCCGGAGATCTTCGACCTGCTGGCCACGCAGGAACGCGGCGCAGGCGGCGAGATCCAGCTGACCGACGCCATGGACCGGTTGATGCACCAGCAGAGCTTCACCGCCGTCGAATATGAGGGCGTCACCCACGACTGCGGCGACAAGATCGGCCTGCTGCGCGCCAACGTCGCCCTGGCCCTGAAGCGCCCGGACCTGGGCGAGGCGGCCCGCAAGGCGATTTCGGCCCTGCTGTAACCTTACGGAAGCTTGCGGGGGTTCCGGTTCGCACCGGCCCCTGCTAACCCTCCGCCAAATCATCAGGAGACGTATCATGGCGACGAGCGAAGGCTGGGACATGCCCACCGGAGACCTCATGAAGGGCAAGAAGGGCCTGATCATGGGGGTCGCGAACTCCAGCTCCATCGCCTGGGGCATCGCATCGCAACTGGCCGCCCAGGGCGCCGAACTGGCCTTCACCTATATGGGCGAAAGTCTGGAGCGCCGCGTGCGCCCGCTGGCCGAAAGCGTCGGCGCCAAGCTGCTGATCCAGGCCGACGTGACCGACGACGCCTCGATGGACCACGCTTTCGCCGAGTTGGAAAAAGAGTTCGGCACGATCGACTTCGTCGTCCACTCGGTCGCCTTCGCCAACAAGGATGAGCTGAAGGGTTCGTTCGTCGACAACACCACGCGCGACAGCTTCCTCTTGGCCATGAACATCTCGGCCTTCAGCTTCGTGGACGTGGCCAAGCGTTCGGCCAGGCTGATGCCGAACGGCGGCTCGATGATCACCCTGACCTATCTGGGGTCCGAGCGGGTCATTCCGAACTACAACACCATGGGTGTGGCCAAGGCCGCGCTGGAAGCTGCGACCCGCTATATCGCGCGCGACCTGGGCCCCAAGAACATCCGCGTCAACGCCATCTCAGCGGGCGCCATGCGTACCCTGTCGCTGGCGGGCATCTCGGGCGGACGCGGCCTGCACTCCAAGTCGGCGCAGTTCTCGCTGATCAAGGAAGAGACCTCGATGGAAGGCGTCGCGGGTGCGGCCCTGTGGCTGTGCTCGGACCTGGGTCGTTCGACCACGGGCGAAGTCGTCCACGTCGATGCGGGCTTCCACGCCGTTGGCCTGCCGGAAGACATCGAAGCCTGATCCCGACGGATCGGTGAACAATCAGGGGCCGCCGGTGATCCGGCGGCCCTTTTTGCTTTCGGGGCGCGACGGCCCCGCTTATCCGTAAGGCCATGAGCGCGTCGCCCGTCCTTCCCCCCGCCAGCTTTTCCGCCGCCGCCGTGGCCACCGTCGTCGGGTTCGGCGGCACGGTCGCGCTGATCGTTCAAGCGGGTCAGGTGCTGGGCGCCAGTCCCGCCCAGATCATTTCAATGGTGACGGCCCTGTGTCTGGGCATCGGCCTGCCGGGGATGCTGCTGAGCTGGCGTTTCAAAATGCCGGTCGTGCTGGCCTGGTCGACGCCGGGGGCGGCCCTGCTGGCGGCCTCAACGCTGGGGCTGGGCTGGGCCAACGCCATCGGGGCCTTTGTGTTTGCAGCGGCCCTGATGGTGCTGACGGGCCTGCTGCCCGCACTGGGACGACTGGCGCAGAAGATCCCGGCATCCGTCGCCTCGGCCATGCTGGCGGGGGTGCTGCTGCCCTTCGTGCTGCGGCTGTTCAAGGTCGTGCCGGACGAGATGGGTTTGGCGGTCGGGTTGCTGGCCGTCTTCATCGTCACAAGGCGGTTGTGGCCTGCCTGGGCCCTGCCTGCGGTTCTGGTCGCCGCCTTTGCCGTGCTGGCCTTCAGGGGGCAGATCGGTCTGCCGCCCGGAACCGGCCTGTTTGGCGGTCTGTCGCCGGTCATGCCCGCCTTTGACTGGAAGATCGCCGTCAGCCTAGGCCTGCCGCTGTTTCTGGTGACCCTGGCCTCGCAGAACCTGCCGGGACTGGTGGTGTTGAGAGCCGCTGGCTATGAGCCGCCCGCCAACCGCCTGATCTTCGCCACCGGCCTGACCAGCTTGATCGCCGCCCCGTTCGGCGCCCACGGGGTCAATCTGGCCGCCATCACCGCCGCCCTCTGCACCGGCCCGGACGCCCATCCTGATCCGGCGAAGCGGTGGACCGTCGGCGTCATCTATGGCGGCTTCTATATGGTGGTGGCCCTGTTCGCGGCGCCTCTGGCGGGCCTGTTCATCGCCATGCCGCCTGCGGTTCTGGCCATCATCACAGGGCTGGCCCTGATCGCGGCCCTGACGGGGGCGCAGGGGGCCATGCTGGCCAAGCCGGAGGAGCGGGAGGCCGCGGTCCTGACCTTCGCCGCCACAGGTTCCGGCGTCGCCCTGTTCGGGATCGGCGCGGCCTTCTGGGGGCTGGTCGTGGGCTTTGCGGCCTTGGCCGCGATGCGCTGGATCAGACCGAAGGCCTGATCCAGCGAGTAGTCGCAGATCAGTCGCGCAGCGAAGCCGGAACCTGGCCGCCGTTTTCGGCTAGCTTCTGCCAGACCGCCTTGGACAGGGCGATGTTCTGTTCGGCCGAGCCGTGTTCACCGGCGTGGACGTTCAGTTCCTGAGCCAGCTCCTTGCGGGCGGCCAGGCTGGAATCGAGGTCGAGCAGCTTGAGCAGGTCGACGATCGAGGTGCGCCAGTTGCCGCCGCCGCCCTTGCTGGCGGCCAGGCCGCTCAGAACGGCTTCGACATCAACCGGCGGCAGGGCCGCAGGCGCAGCAGTCGGTGCAGCGCCCGCTGGAGCGGCAGTCGGAGCGGGGGCCGGAGCCGCCGCAGGCTTGTGGTTCGTGATCTTGTTCCAGATGGAAGAGAAGATGCCCATGAGGTCGCGCTCCTGTTGAGGTTGCGGACTAACGCAACCGGAACAGTATGGTTCATGTTCGTGACGGAATCTCAAGCCCTCGCTGAACCGCCGGTCGAGCAAGGCCGCGCTCCAGCCAGGCCGCGACATGGGGGAAGTCCTTGAAGCCGACGATTTCGCCCGCCTCATAGAAGCCGATCAGATTGCGGACCCAGCCCAGGGTGGCGATGTCAGCGATGGAATAGTCGCCGATGATCCATTCACGCGGCTCGCCGCCCGCATTGGCCAGACGCGTCTCCAGCACGCCCAGCAGGCGGCGGGATTCGGCGACATAGCGGTCGCGCGGACGCTTGTCCTCATACTCTCGCCCTGCGAAGCGGTGGAAGAAGCCAAGCTGGCCGAACATCGGGCCGATGGCCCCCATCTGGAACATGACCCACTGGATCGTCTGATAGCGTTCAGCCGGGTCCGCCGACAGGAACCGGCCGCTCTTCTCCGCCAGATAGATCAGGATGGCGCCGGATTCGAACAGGGCCAGCGGCTGTCCGCCCGGACCGTTCGGGTCGAGAATGGCGGGAATCTTGCCGTTTGGGTTCAGCGACAGATACTCCGGCCCCCAGGTCTCGTTCTTGCTGATGTCGATCAGGTGCGGTTCGTATGGCAGGCCGATCTCTTCCAGCATGATCGACACCTTCACCCCGTTCGGCGTCGGCAGCGAATAGAGTTGCAGCCGGTCAGGATGCTGGGCGGGCCAGCGCTGGGTGATCGGGAAGGCGGACAGATCGGTCATGGCGTAAGGCCCTGCTTGCGGATGGACCTATGTTGCCAGCCTCAGTCGATTCCGCAACCGCCACAGGAGCAGTGTAATCGCGCGCTTGTGAATGGCGACGCTGAGGCGTCAATGCCAGCTTGCTTTCGACCCGATCACAGGTCGTATCTGGAGACGCCCGATGGCGCACAAGTTCGAAGTCTATAAGGACAAGGCTGGCGAGTTCCGTGTCCGCTTCAAGTACAATTCCGAGATCATCTTCTCGACCGAAGGCTATTCGGACAAGTCGGGCGCCAAGCGCGCCATCGAGTCGATCAAGAAATACGTCCCCGACGCCCCGACGGAAGAAATCTAGGGTCAGTCGGGCTCGCGCTCACCCACCTCGTTCGGCGGCACGGCCAACAGCCAGCCGTCGGCGAGGTGCAGTTCGGGCACCGCCTCTTTCGTAAACGGCAGATACCAGGTCGGCCCGCCCGTCGCGGGCGCGATTTCCAGCATGTCGTCGGCGCCGAAATTCTGCACCGACTTGACCTGGCCCATGACGACGCCGTCCGTGGCGCGGGCCTGAACCCCGATCAGATCCGCCAGATAGAACTCGTCCTCGTCCGGCTCAGGGAAGCGGTCGCGGGGGACGTGCAGTTTCAGGCCGCGCAGGGCGTCGGCCTCTTCCTTGGTGGCGATCTCCTTGGCCCTGCCCACGACGCCGTTCTTGTCGGGTCGTGTCGAGCTCAGGGTCAGGGCCACCGTGCCGTCGGCACGCAGCAGCGGACCATAGGCCGTCAGAGCCAGGGGATCGGCGGTGAAGGCGGTCACCCGGACCTCTCCACGCA